>CAZUUE010000073.1:0-5099 GCA_964623695.1 uncultured archaeon | reverse complement strand
GTATAGAATGCTCGTAGAGTAACTCTAATTGGAAGGATGTGTCGAAGCTAAGCGAAATCTTTATATATTCTTATACTAACCTAAAGTTAGTAAAAAATTGTTAAGGTGAGTAACATGGATGCCAATGAAATACTTGACATACTTGGAAATGAGAGTAGGAGAAAGATACTTTCGTTACTTTCCAAGAAACCATGCTACGTCAGTGAGATAGCCTACTGTCTAAGGATGGCTCCAAAGGTCGTCCTTGAACATTTGGAGAAACTTGAAAAGGCTGGAATAGTTAACAGCTTTGAGGATGGGAAGAGAAGGTATTACTACATAGACAAGAGCTTGAGACTTGAAGTGACACTAACCCCTCACAGATTCCATGCAAAAGTTGTCGATAACGGTGAACTCGATAGATGTGTATTCGATGTTTTAAGAGACATCATGAACATCAATTATGACAGTGACGTTACAAGCATAGCTGAAACCCTTTCAAGGATTGAGAGAGCTCAGGAGGTCTTTTCAAAGATTCAGTGCTACATCAACCTAAAGATAAACAACATGTTAGATGAACTTCTTTCAGCAATTGAGAGATTTACAAACGATGAAGTCGAAAGGTTTGTCTTATACGGATTGGCAAAAGGTTTAAAGGATTACGAAATTGCTGAAAGCTTTGGACTGATGTACTCTGAGGTTGAATCTGCCTTAAGGAGATTGGAAAGGAGGGGTTTGGTTAAAAGGACTGTTGAAGGTAGTAAGGTTGTTTGGAAGTTTGGGTGATGGTTATGGATAAGAGAGAGGTTATTTTAAGGGTTGCTGAAGCTTATTACAGAGATGTCGGGAGGGGAATTGCCAGAATTGATCCAGAAGTGATGGAAAAATTGGGATTGAAGAGCGGTGACGTGATTGAGATCATAGGCAAGGAAACTGTCCCGGCGATAGTATGGCCGGGTTATCCAGAGGACAGAGGGACAGGAACGATAAGGATAGATGGAAGTATAAGGAACAACGCTGGAATTGGAATAGGTGACAGGGTCAAGATAAGAAAGGTTGAGGCAAAACCTGCTGAAAAGGTAGTTTTGGCTCCAACAGAACCAGTCAGGTTGATGGGTGGAGAAAATTACTTGCTGAGACTCTTAGAGGGAAGGCCTGTCAAGAGAGGTCAGAAGATAAGAGTTGAAGTATTTGGACACGTTTTAACATTTGTAATCGTATCTACAAAGCCTTCTGGAGTTGTGATCGTGAACAGAGGAACGTTGATAGAGCTTAAGGAGAAACCGGTTGAAGAGATAAGAAGGCACGTTCCAAGCGTCACGTATGAGGATATAGGTGGCTTGAAGAGGGAACTCAGACTTGTTAGGGAGATGATAGAACTTCCTTTAAAGCATCCCGAGCTCTTTCAAAGGTTGGGGATAGATCCTCCAAAGGGTGTTCTACTTTACGGCCCACCTGGAACTGGAAAGACACTGATTGCAAAAGCTGTTGCGAATGAGGTAGATGCACACTTCATTCCGGTAAGTGGTCCCGAGATCATGAGCAAGTATTACGGAGAGAGCGAGCAGAGGTTGAGGGAGATATTTGAAGAGGCTAAGGAAAACTCCCCTTCAATAATATTCTTTGACGAGATTGATGCAATTGCACCTAAGAGGGAAGAAGTTACTGGAGAGGTCGAGAGAAGGGTTGTGGCTCAGTTGCTTGCACTGATGGATGGGCTGGAAGCGAGGGGTAACGTTATAGTGATCGGTGCCACAAACAGACCCGATGCTGTAGATCCAGCCTTAAGAAGGCCAGGTAGATTCGACAGAGAGATAGAGATAGGTGTTCCAGATAGAGAAGGTAGGAAGGAGATCCTTCAAATTCACACGAGAGGTATGCCAATTGAACCGGATTACAATAGAGAAGATGTTCTCAAGGTTCTGAGGCGAATGAAGGAAGAGGGTAAGGATGTCGATGAATTCATAAAAAAGGTTGAGGGTGCCATTAGTGGAGAGATGGTCAGAATACTTAAAGAAGACGAGAGTATATTTAACGATGTTAGGAACAGGTTGATAGACCTCATGCTTGAAGATCTCGCAGATTTGACAGTTGGATTCGTAGGAGCTGATTTGGCTGCACTGGCAAAAGAGGCTGCCATGCATGCTTTGAGAAAGAGAATAGAGATCGGTGAGATAGACGTTGAGGCTGAAGAAATTCCAGAGGAGGTTCTTGAAAGATTGAAGGTTACAAAGGAAGACTTCTTAGAGGCTTTAAAGAACATAGAGCCTTCCGCAATGAGAGAAGTTTTAGTTGAGATTCCAAAGGTAACTTGGGACGATGTAGGTGGATTGGAGAATGCAAAGCAAGAGCTAAGGGAAGCGATCGAATGGCCGTTGAAATATCCAGATCTGTTCAGAGCTACTGGAATAAAGCCACCGAAAGGCATCCTTCTTTACGGTCCTCCAGGAACTGGTAAGACTCTAATCGCTAAGGCTGTTGCAAACGAATCGAATGCAAACTTCATAAGCGTTAAAGGGCCTGAGTTGTTGAGCAAGTGGGTTGGAGAGTCGATAACTGGGGATGAGATAGTTTTGGCTAAGGTTAACGGTAAGCTCAAGGTTTTGAGTGCTGAAGAGCTTTACAATGCTTGGATGAACGGGGAGGAGATAGAGATACCTTGCATTAGATTTGAAAGTGATGAGATTGTGTTTTCAAAGTTGGAGAGGGTAGCTAGGCATGTCAGAAGTACTCCAATATATGAGATAAGAACGAAAACTGGGAGAAGTGTTAAGGTCACTGCAGATCATTCGATATTTACGATTAGAAACGGTGAAATCATGCCAATAAAGACATCAGAGCTTAAGAAAGGGGACTGTGTTTTGATACCTCAGTACCTTCCAGAACTGCATGAAGATGAGGTAGAAGGGGTTAAGATAAACGATGATTTGGCTTTGCTCATAGGACTGTACATAGCGGAGGGATCGATGAACAAGGGTAGGGTGAGAATACGCACAAGGGACGAAAAAATTATAGAAAAGCTGAACGAGATTTGCGAGAGGCTTGGATTGGATGGAAAATACTACGACGACGGAAGCTACCACATAAAGGGTCTAGAGTTCTTTGAGCATTTCGGAGTTGGAGCAAAGAACAAGAGGCTTGGAGATGTCCTATCTCTTAGAAGGGATTTGCTCGCTAAGGTGCTGCAGGGTTACTTCAGTGGGGACGGATCGTTCTACCTCAAGGATCACGAGAGATCAGCTTTCATAGAGGCTGTAACGACGAGCAAGCAATTGGCCAACGAGTTACTTGTCGCACTTCAAAGATTTGGAATTGTAGCCAATCTGAAGGTTAGAAGGAACAGATGTGGCAACTACGAATACAGGATTTTAATAGGAAGAACTGAGTTCATAAGAATATTTGCAGAAGAGATTGGGTTCATTCAGAAGGGTAAGATGGTCAGAATCAACGAGTTTCTAATGAGTAGAAGGTGGACGAGAGGAAAGACTGACGTTCCAGCAGAGCTTGTAAACTGTAGTAGCTACGCCGTTGGCGTTTTAAGCGGTAGAGTTGCATTGAAGTTGGGATACAAGGTTAAAGCTCTGTTTTTCGATAAAGTGTCTTCGATTCGAAAGTTAAACAGAGATGACGAGTTCGTCTATGACTTGGTTGAAGTCGTCGAGGGTTTAAACTTCATAGCTGGTGGAATAGTTGTTCACAACAGTGAGAAACACGTTAGAGAGATGTTTAGGAAGGCTAAGCAGGTTGCTCCAAGCATACTCTTTTTCGATGAGATAGATGCTCTGGCACCGAGAAGAGGACTAGGTGTAGATACACATGTGACTGAGAGAGTCGTCAGTCAACTTTTAACTGAGCTTGACGGAATTGAGGAGTTAAAGGATGTCTTTGTGATAGCAGCAACAAACAGACCCGATATGATAGATCCAGCTCTGCTCAGACCTGGAAGAATTGAAAGGCACATATACATACCACCACCAGATAAAGAGGGTAGAAAAGAAATCTTTAAGATACATCTAAGAGGAAAGCCTTTAGCTTACAGCGATGAAGATGTTAAAAGGGCTGTTGAAAGGTTAAAGAACAAATTAAAAGATGAGAAGGTCGTTAAGGATTTAGAAAGGGTGAAGAATCTCAAGGATGTTGAAGCTCTTTCGGACGAGATTAGAAGGATCGTTGAGAATAAGGTCGTGGATGTTGTGTGTGAGTGGTTAGCTGAGAAGACCGAAGGCTACACGGGAGCGGATATAGAGGCGATTTGTAGAGAGGCTGGTATGTTGGCGATAAGAGAAAAAGTTAGGCACGAAATGACAAAGGAGGAAAGTAAAGAGATTGCAAAGGTGATAAGAATTGGTAGAAGGCACTTTGAAAAGGCCATGCAAAAGATTAAACCGAGCTTGACAAAGGAGGATTTGAGAAGGTATGAGGAAATTATGGAGACTTTCCATAGGATGTATGCTTAAGGAGGTGGTTTTGTGTGTGGTGGAAGAGGAGAAGAAGGGAGGAATGGGATCCGTTTGACATATTCGGTGGAGGTTTTGATGAGATATTTGAGAGAATGATCAGGGATATAGAGGAGATGTTTAGGAGGTTTGAAAGAGGAGAGGGAGAAATCAGACCAATAATCAGAGGTTTTAGCATAAGGATTGGCCCAGACGGGAAACCGGAGATAAAGGAATTTGGAACAAAGCCTGAAATAAAAGGTATTGAAGAGAGGAAGCCTTTGATCGATGTTATTGAAACTGATGACGAAGTTCAAGTTATCGCGGAGATGCCGGGTGTCAGTAGAGATGACATAGAGCTGAATGCGACAGAAAAGGAACTTGAGATAAAGGCTGATAGTGAGAACAGGAGATACTACGAAAGGGTAAATTTGCCCTGCGAAGTCATACCAGATTCGGCTAAAGCCAGATACAACAACGGAGTTCTTGAAGTGATATTTAAGAAGAAGTATCCCGAAAAGAAGGGTAAGAAGATAAAGATTGAATAATTTTTATTATTTTTTTATGCTTTATCGAAGAGTGTGTCTATTATTTCACCTTCATTATACAAACTCTTAACAAAATTCTCGGAGCATAGCAAGCAACTCTGATAAGTAGCCTTGTTACGGCTGTTTCCACCAAAGA
>CAZUUE010000072.1:0-5100 GCA_964623695.1 uncultured archaeon | reverse complement strand
ATGTTATAATTTAAGTTATTATATTTAATATTTATTAATAGTATAGTTACAGACACCAGTAATAGACTCTATCTTTAAACCTTTCTACATTCTCCTTATCAAACAATCTTCTGACATCAATTAAAACCAACTTACCGTTGGCAATCTTAACTAAATCCTTAACATTTAACCTCTTAAAATCATCGTGTTTAACTGTAATTATAACGCAGTCAAATTTTAAATCAGTATCTAAGTTATCCAAAGCTCTGATACCAAATTTACTTATTTCTTCCTTACTTAACAGGGGATCGTAACCGTAAATGTCCACTTTAAACTCTTTCAACTCTTCGATTAAAATTTTAACGGGACTCTCCCTAACATCTGGCACGTTTTCCTTATACGTTAAACCCATGATCAAAACCTTAGAACCCTTTATAACCTTACCTAACTCGTTCAAACCCTTTATAGCCATCTCGGCCACGTATTTGGGCATGTAGTCGTTTATAGCTCTCCCAGCCAGTATCACTTGAGGATGGTAACCCAACTCCTTAGCCTTGTAAACCAACCAGTACGGATCCACGGGAATGCAGTGGCCGCCGACCAATCCGGGTTCGTACCTATGAAAGTTCCACTTCGTTGACGCCGCATCGAGAACGGCTTTGGTATCAAGTCCCATCTTATGAAAGATGATCGCCAATTCGTTCACGAGGGCTATATTTAGATCTCTCTGTACGTTTTCGATAACCTTAGCAGCTTCGGCTGTTTTTATATCTTTGGCCTTGTAAACAGTCGTTATCAGTCCGTACAACTCGGCTAAAAGTTCTGTGGTTTCGTCGTCCATCCCCGCCACGATCTTTACTACCCTATCTATCGTATGTTCATCATCACCGGGGTTAACCCTTTCCGGTGAATAACCTATCTTGAAGTCCACACCACACCTCAACCCAGACTCTCTTTCTAAGATGGGTGCAACGATCTCCTCCGTAACTCCTGGATACACCGTGGATTCCAAAACGACGACAGATCCTCTTTTGAGATTTTTACCAACGGTTTCAGCAGCAGACTTTATGTAAGACAGGTCTGGTTCTTTAGACTTTGTTATGGGCGTCGGAACGCAGATTAAGATAAAATCGGCCTCCCTTATCTTCGACGGATTACAAGTAAATTCAATATTATTTATATTATTATTTTCCTTTAATTTTTCAATCTTTTCATTGTCCACATCGTAGCCTATAACCCTTAGATGTTTGGAGAAAGCTTCCGCAAGCGGTAAGCCAACGTAACCCAAGCCAACTATGCACACCACTGCCTTTCCGCTTCTCAATTTTTCTTTAAGTTCCTTGAGAACCATCTTATCGTCACCTCCAATCCCATTTCAAGATCGTATTCGGGCCGATATCCTAGTTTCTCTCTTGCCAAGGATATATCAGCCAACGAATGCCTTATGTCACCGGGTCTCGGCTTGTCGTAAATCGGTTTGAGTTTGATACCCGCGATCTCCATTATCTTATTTGCGAGCTCATTTATACTTATCCTTTTTCCAGAGGCTATATTAAAAATGCCCTCGACGTTCCTCTCCATGGCCAGTATGTTCGCCTTTACGACATCCTTAACGAAGGTGAAATCCCTCGTTTGGTTTCCGTCACCAAATATTATAGGTGGCTTCTTATTTAAAACTCTCATAATAAATCTAGGTATCACGGCAGCGTACTCGGAGTATGGATCCTGCCTGGGCCCATAGACGTTGAAGTATCTTAAGCAAACGGTTTTCAATCCGTAAACCTCCGAAAATACCTTACAGTAGTATTCCCCCGCCAATTTTGAGACTGCATATGGGGATTTTGGATTGGGCTTCATGTCTTCTCTCTTTGGAAGTATCGGTGTATCACCGTAGACCGAAGAGGAAGAGGCGTATATAACCTTCCTAACATCACGATCCCTAGCAGCGATCAGTACGTTTAATGTTCCGTTAACGTTGGCATCGTTTGTGGTTATGGGATCATCGATCGATCTTGCAACGGATGGAATGGCAGCTTGATGAAAAACGTATTCGACGTCTTTGAAAACATCTCTCAACAGGTTTAAGTCTGTAATACTCCCTCTGACGAATTTAAAGTTCCTACTATCCATGAATTCCTGCACGTTCTCGATTCTCCCGGTAGATAGATCGTCTATCACTACAACTTCGTAATCTCTTTTTAGCAATTCTTCAACAAGATTGGAACCTATAAATCCACAACCTCCAGTGACGACGACCTTACACACAGCATCTTTCGATGGATAGGTGTTAAAAAACTTACCGCTAACCGTTCATAATCAGATCTTTTGCCATCTTTGCCGTCCTTTTATCTGTGACCGTTACACAGTCAACTCTCTGCATTATGAATCTGTTGATCGATCTCTTCCATAGAGCACGTCCAATCGCACCTTCACCTCTCAGACTCATTATCGCCCTACTACCCTTTTTCTTTGAAGCCAGTGCTATGAGGCCTCCTTCCCAATTCCTCCCATCGACAACGTCAAACCTGTATTTTCCCACAATCTTCACAATCCCAGTGATGGAGTACGTCGGTCTCGAAAGTAGGCCGTTCAAACATTTTACTTTTATAAATCCTATATTATCTAATTCCTTGTCACCGCCTATACCACACAGTATTTTCACCCTACATCTTTTCGCCAAAGCCTTGGATAGCTCAAAGACTTGCATGCCAACTCCAGAGAGCTCGTAAGGTGGTGCGAAGAGTGAAGCAAAGCATATATCGTTGGGAGGATAGCCGAGCACCTCGGAGTACAGGCCGTATATCCTACCCGCAACAACCTCAAAGGAATAGTTAGCCCTGACGATGCTGTGAATCTTCTTTCTATTTAAATCCCTTACCTTTCCAATTCCCTCAGCGATGGCCTTTGCATTTCTCAATTCAACAATTACACCCATCTCAGGCCTAACGACCTCAGGTATAGCTCCGACTGGCGTAACCACGACCGGCAATCCGCAGGCTAACGCTTCGAGCATGGAGTTTGGGAAACCCTCGGTGAGAGATGGTAAAACGAAAACGTCCATCGCGTTGTAAACCATCGGCATATCGTCATGCTTGACCCTACCTAGGAAGTAAACTCTATCCTTAAATTTCCTTGCAACATCCTTCAACATCGGTTCCTGTGGGCCTGAGCCGACGAGAAACAACCTTCCCTTGTCTAAGTAGTTAAGTGACTTGATTAGGTATACCACTCCTTTCTCCTCTGAAAATCTTCCTACATACAGTACGTTTAGATCATCGTCAAGGTCACAGAATCTCCGTTCAAACCATTCAACGATTCTTTTCCTGTTCATGGGTTTAAACTTCGTCGTATCAACACCGTTGGGGATGACTGAGATCCTCATTTGAAGTTATCACGTCTCGATGTGCTTATTAAGCTTTGTTTAGATCTCAGAACAATCTTTATTAATACAGAATCCCCGACACGAAAACGATGAAGGTCAGCGTCATCGTCTGTACCTACAGCCCCAAGATGATGGATCATTTTCTGGAATGCATAAGAAGTTTGGTCAATCAGTCCTATCCGAGTGTTGAGATAGTATGTATCGTGGACGGTAACGAGGACTACTACAAAAGACTGGTGAAAGATATGGACGACAAACTCAAGTCCAAGATAACCCTACATCTTAATGAAAGAAACCTAGGACTGCTTGAAAGTCGAAACATAGGTGTGAAGTTGGCGGATGGAGATGTGGTAGCCTTCATCGATGACGATGCTATCGCAGATAGGAGATGGATTGAGGAGCTCGTCAAGATGTACAGAAAAGGAGCAATAGCGGTTGGCGGAAAGATAATGCCTCTTTGGTTGTCCAAGAGACCTAGATGGTTACCTGAGGAATTTTACTGGATGATAGGCGTTACGCATCTGGGATTTCCTGAGGATGTCAGAGAGGTTAGAAACACCTTCGGCTCAAATCTCAGCTTTAAAAGAGATGTCTTTCTTGAATTGGGTGGTTTTAACCCGGCTATGGGCGGTATAAAGGGAAGTAGGATACTGCAAGGCGGAGAAACGGAGCTGTGTAATAGGATGAGGAAAAGATATGGTAGGGGTGTTGTCTACAATCCCAATGCCATCGTATACCACAAGATCTTTGAAAGACGGACTAGATTTCGTTTTTTGGTCAGGAGGGCATTTTGGCAGGGATACTCAAAGGCGATCATGAAAGGTCTAACCGGCGATATAAGAGAAGAGAAAAACTTTCTAAAATACCTCCTAGCTGAACGAACTCGAGCAAGAGTTGTTGAGGCAGCTAGGGGATCCATAGACGATATACTCAAACTGCTTTTCATGTGGATCTTCCTATCGTTTGTAGGTTTAGGATACGTTTACGGAAATCTTACGAAGCTAACTCGTGTTAAAAACCTCAAGTGACCTCTTCTGACTCGTACTTCCATATAAGATCGAAATACTTCTTCATTCCAGCGACCAAGCTCGGATTCTCCGTTATGGCAGCATCCCTTAGATACAATGGAGTCTTCGGATCCTCAACGACGAATATCGCCTTTCCAGTAGTGTACCTATAACTTGGATCTATTATCGTACCCCTAAGAGGTAATATGGTCTTGCTCAGCCTTATCTCGGCGTTCAAATCTCTTTTGAGTAGTTCGAGTATCTCCTCTTGAACGCTTTTGCTTCTACCATCCAAAAGATCTTTACCGAGCAACAGTACCTTTATCTCAACACCCCTGTTCGATGCATCTATCAACTCCCTTCTCACTTTGGGATAGTATTCGAAGACCTTCGAAATTATATCAATCTCCCTCCTTGCCTCCAAATACATGAGACGTGTTTCTCTCTCTGAAGGTTCTCCAACTTTGATAATCCTAATTAGTTCTTTCGACTCAATTCTCAGAGGTTTATAGTATTCTCTTAATACCTTCATGAGATCGTTCTTAACCTCCTCTATCTTCTTTAACCTTCTTTTATATTCTATTTCAATATTATGTTTTAATCTTTCTATAATAGCTTCTGGAGGTTTTGGTCTATAGGTTATGGGTCTTCCCGGCTTCTTATCAACCAAACCCATGTCGACAAGCTGATCCAAGACAGAGTAGACCTTGGCTCTTGGAACCCCGCTGAGCT
>CAZUUE010000071.1:0-5136 GCA_964623695.1 uncultured archaeon | reverse complement strand
ATATTTCCATCGCCCAATGCGTATCCGAAAATTCTCGCAATCGTTGGCAATCTTATGTCATCCGATTTAAGAGGCAAAAGTCTCAATGATCTTAGCTCGTCGATTATCTTTGAAGGCTTAGGTCTCATACCTTCGTGCCACCATCTGAGAGTGCTTGCTTTATATCCTAACAGCTTTGAAGCTCTCTTGTATCCAATTTTCGGATTGTTTTCTCTAAACTTCAGCCATCTGACATACATCATATACTTTTCCAACTCATATTTACCGTAAGTTCTTGCTATATCGTATTCATCGATGATTGTTATTGTAAATGCGGGAATTCTCTCTCCGTTATATTTACTAGCCTCAATCAAACCTCTTTCCGTATAGATCTTATGCTCTGGAGTTAATAGGAGGAACTTTCCATCAAATCTTACTGGAACGATGTTGAATTTACCTATTCTCTTGTTTACACTAAGAATCTTTGTCCTCACTACTCTACCATTCTCAAATGTTAAGGTGTAGTAGTTTTTATCTCTAAGATCGACAGCCAAGTATTTTGCATCTTTAAGAGTCCTTTCTTGAATCGACTCGGAATGTTTCTCTAAAATTTCATCGACAAAGTCACCTATCCTTACGAGTCTTTTATTTCCATTCTCTTCAATTATTACTAAATTATTTTTACTAAATGATTGAAACGGGTCATGACGCACGTCTCCAAACAAGGCTCCGGCATGTGCACCTGTGGCATCTTCAAATGGAGCTGTTTTCTTGTCTGAGTTATCGACCAAGAGCTTTGGAATGTTTCTCTCTTCCCTTGGCATTATGTATCTTGAGAACATCAAGAGCAAGATCGCAGCGATGATTCCCCAGATAAAGTCCTGAGGTCTTATTAGAATTATGTAACCCATGAGCATGAATATCAGCATGAAGAGTAGCATGTTCCTAGCCTGAGCCTTTTTCATTGCCTCTTCCTTGTATCTCTCGACTATCTTCTTTCCTTCTCCGGCTCGAACCGTCTTTATGATCGGTTGATTTGGATCCTTTGGATTTGGAAATACGAGTATATCTTCAAGCTCCTCCTTTGGTAGAAGTTCAGCCATGGCTTTTGCAAGCATAGATTTTCCAGTTCCAGGTGAACCTATGAGCATAACGTGTCTCTTTTGAACAGCAGCCTTCTTTATAGCCTCAACTGCATGATCCTGTCCAATAACTTGATCTATTAGTCTCTTCGGAACTTCAATCTCCGCAGTTGTCTCAAACTTAAATCCACCTACGAGATCATCTATTTCATCTTTAAGTTCTTGCATTTCAATAACTCTATTCATGAACACTTATATAAGTTGTGTGGAGATGTTAAGAATTTACTTAAGGTTTGAGTCATGTGTTACATAAGTTGTGATTTAAATTTTATTTAAGGATAATAGTTTGTGAGATAGATGTGCCCACTTTGGGGTTCGGCGGACGTAGTCATAGACATACGTCCACCTTGGGACACATCACTTCCGAAGGCCTTCGGAAGCTCATCCCCATTTGGGGTAACCTCCAAGCCCCACATCCGAATGTGTTTTACCCAGATAGGCAGCTTAGCTGCCTGAGCAGACAGGGCTAAATATATTTTAGAGAGATATAAATGTGTTGCGGTTGCAGAGTGTCTATTAATGTTGAAAATTGTTACTGCTCCGCAAGACAATCCTGTTCCAACTCACTTCATCACCTACTGATTTTAAAGCATAGATATTCAACAGTGTTGTAACGTTACATTATATATAATTATTATAATTTTATACCAGCTTGTATATCCGATAGTTAAGACTATTTTTATCAAAGCAACAATATTGCCATATCATGAAAAAACTTTAAGTCATATTGTTAGATATATTCATATAATGATTTCGCTCGTAAACCCGTTGCTCAATACCGAAGTTATATCGAAGATCGATTTCAAGACTCCTCCAATAGGATTGGCTTACATAGCTTCGGTTTTGAGAGAGAACGGTTTTAAGGTCAGGATAATCGATAATGTCGTTGAAAAGCTGAGTCTGGATGAGATAGTGAAGAAGGTTAAGGATAGCATAATAGTTGGAATAACGACAACCACACCAACTTTCAATACGGCCTTGAGATATGCAAAGAAAATAAAATCGGCTCTTAAGAACGTTTTCATCATACTTGGAGGGATACATGCAAGTTTCATGCCATATTCAGCCTTGAAGCATGAGTTCGTCGATGCAGTGTGCGTTGGCGAAGGTGAGTATACGATGTTGGAGGTCGCAGAGAGGATTGAGAGAAACAAGAGCTTGGAAGGAGTTAGGGGTTTGATATTCAGGGAGGGTAACAGGATAGTAAATAACGGTAGAAGAGAATTTATAAAAGATTTGGATGAATTACCATTCCCAGCTTACGATCTCTTACCGCTTGAGAAGTACTCTATTTTGGGCCAAAGACTTGAACATTTTCCAATGATGACTTCAAGAGGCTGTCCTTTTGGATGCAGATACTGTGCATCTTCAAAGTTCATGGGAAGAAATTTTAGGGCGAGAAGTGCTGAAAACGTCGTTGACGAGATGGAATGGTTGCATGAAAAGTTTGGAGCAAGGTATGTAGGATTTGGTGACGATACGTTCACTTTGAACAAGAAGAGGGTTCTTAAGATATGTAAAGAAATCGTGAGTAGGGGTTTGGATGTTGAATGGAGCTGTTCTTCAAGGGTTGACACGGTGAATGGTGAGATGCTGAGGGAGATGAGGAGAGCCGGTTGCAACTGTATATACTACGGCGTGGAGTCTGCAAGTCAAAAGATATTAGAATTTTATAAGAAGAAAATTAAAATAGATCAAGTTGTAGATGCTGTTAAGAAAACAAAGGAAAACGGTATTATAACGGTTTGTTCGTTTATAATCGGTGCTCCGATGGAAACGAAGGAAGATATGATGAAAACGTTAAAGTTTTCGATAAAGTTGAATCCAGATTACGCACAGTATTCTATCCTGACACCTTATCCGGGAACTGAGATATACAGAGAGGCCAAAGAGAAGGGTTGGTTGCTCACAGAAAACTTCGAAGATTACACTTGCGGGAAACCAGTTTTAAAAAACTTCTACCTTTCTCCAAGGGAGATATCAAGGTTCTTAAGATACTGCTACATGAGATTCTACTTGAGACCAAGTTTTATATTCAGAGAAATCAAGAATAAAAATGTAAAGGTTGTGTTTGAGATAATCAAGAGACTTTTGATCAGGAGGTGTAGATATGATAATACTGACAGCTCCGGCAACTGAGATGAGCAATCATCACGGTAAGGAGTTTTTGGGGTTTGGAACATGTTCACCCCCAACTGTAGCTCCATCCTGGTTCATAAGGATGTTTTTCTATCCAAAGGTCAAATGTAGGAACGGTGAAGTCACTCAGGCTCCGTACGGTTTGAGGAAGATCGAAGCGATGTTAATGGATGCGGGTTTTGAAGTCTTGACTGTTCATCCGTACGACATAGAGGATCACTTGAGGGATGCAAAGGTAGTTGGAATTTCTGTCATGGATCCGCTGGGCTTTGGGCCTGTAAGTGTAACTTTCTCTGCTATGCTCGGTGGAGAACCATCGACACGCATAGAATTCATAAATCTGATGAGAAAGATAGAAGGTTACGATGTAAAAGTTATAGTAGGTGGAGCAGGGGCTTGGCAGTTCGAGTGGGACGATTACTGGAAAAGTAAGATAGATTGCATAGTGATAGGTGAGGGGGAGAGTGTTGTTGTAGATGTTTTTAAGAGGGCCTTGAACGGTGAGAAGTTACCAAAGGTTGTTTTTGGTAAACCTGTCAGCGTTGAAAAGATCCCAACCATAAAGAGACCATCGATAAACGGATTGATAGAGATCTCAAGGGGGTGCGGTAGAGGTTGCAAGTTCTGCAGTGAAACACTAAAGGTCAGGAGGGACATACCGATTGAAAGGATAGTTGAAGAAGCTAAGGTTTGCGTTAAGGAGACAAAGAGTGTCATCTTGCATTCGGAAGATGTCTTGATGTACGGATGCAGGGATCCGAAGTTCGTTCCAAATGAGGAGAAGGTTTTGAAGTTGTTTAGGGCCGTCAAAGAAGTTTCCGAGCACGTTGGAGTCAGTCACTGCTCTCTAGCAGCCATAGTTGCAAAACCATCGATAGTTGAAGGTATAAACGAGATAGTTGGAGTTGGTGAAAGCGTTAACATGTTTGGGGTTCAGACTGGACTTGAGACTGGGAGTGAAAGGTTGATAGAGATGTACATGCATGGGAAGTGTTTACCATTCCATCCGAGGGAGTGGCGTGATGTTGTTGAAGCATCTTTCTCGATCATGCACGAAAACAGATGGATACCAGCTGCTACGTTGATAGTCGGACTTCCTGGAGAGACCGAAGATGATGTTATCAAGACAATAGAACTCGTCGAGAGTTTAAGGGATTACTGTTCCCTCATAGTTCCGCTCATATTCATTCCTATGGAAGTTTGTGCTTTAAGGAGAGAAAGGATGTTTACCAGGGAGAATCTTAAGGATTACCACTTCGAACTCATGGCCGTATGCATGGATCACAACATCTATTGGATCGACAGGTTGTTCAGGGAATATTTTAAAGGTTACAAGAATCTGCCGATAAAGGTGGGATACTGGGCATTCTCAAGATGGATAAAAAAGAACTGGGAGAAAAGGAGAAAAGATCTTAAGCTCACGATAAGGAGTTTGATTGAGGGGTGATGGTATGATGATAGAGGAAGTTGGGTACTTCCTCGGAAAGCTCGTTAAATCTGGCGATGGTTTGGAGGGATTAAAAGGAGGATTTGAGAGGTTTTTTGAGGAGCTTAAGGAGTTTAGAGATTTTGAATTTTCGGCCGAGATTAAGGAAGGTAAGTTGTTAACGAGGAGTAAGTGCCCCATTCACAAGTACTTTAAGGTTTGGTGCGATATTTTCTGTTTGAGGTTTGTTGAGGGTTTTGCAAGAGCTTACGGTGCAAAGGCTAAGAGGATTGAAAAACAACCCGATTACGATTTTTGCGTTTTCGAGTTTGAGGTTTAGATTATTTTTGGGACTCATCGGTCGTTGGGGGGTTCAGCGGATGTCCGCATTGATAAGCGAACATCCGCCTTGGGACACATCAACCTCAACTCCCTCTGGGTTCATAGGGA
>CAZUUE010000070.1:0-5183 GCA_964623695.1 uncultured archaeon | reverse complement strand
ATGAAATCCTAAGTAAAACGTTACTCAAGAAAAACATTAATTCGCTGATACTTTAAGTTCGTTTATGGTTAAAGTCAAACTTCTGAGGTACACACCAGAAGGAGTTAAACTGATAGCAGAGAGTTGTAGAGTCAGTGGAGTTCCACCGGACATTCCAGATGAAGAAGTGGTTAGGATGGTTGTTGAGAACGATTATGGAAGCGTTTTGGAGCATATAGTGTTTACGTTCGATGTGAGTGAGATAAGTGTCGCGTTAAGCAGAGAGTTACTTGAGCATAGGATAGCAAGTCATACCGCAAGATCGACGAGGTATCACGATGAGAGGAACTTCGATTACGTCATTCCACCACCCATCGAGTATGATGATGAGATCGTTAAGATGTTTAGGGAAGCTATGGAGAGCGCAAGGAAGTACTATATCAAGATATTTGATAGGATGGTTGAGAAGGGTTATTCAAAGAGTGAAGCCAGAGAAGTTGCAAGATACATCTTACCGATGGCAACGCATACACACTACGTCTGGACGATAAACGCAAGAAGTCTAATAAATTTCCTTGGCCTAAGGCTATGTAAGAGAGCATCTCCAGAGATAAGGGAACTTGCAAGAAGAATTTATGAGATCGTTGTAAAGATATATCCTGAAATATTTAAGAATGTAGGTTGCAGGGGATTTAACTTGGGATTGTGTCCAGAAAATGAGGCCAGACCAAAGGATTGTCCATATGCAAAGATAATTCCTAAGAAGAAGGATGTTAGGCACGAATTTTTGTCATGATTTATCATTTTTAATTCGACGAATGTCGAGTAAAACCTTAAATACTGAACGATTTTTTTTCGCCTAAGTGGATGGTGATACCATGATAGAGGAGATGATGCAGAGAGAGTTTGAGAGCTATGTAATTCCACCGAGTTGGAAGGATAGGATATGGAAGATAGAGGATTTCAGAGAGTTTCATAAGGATATAGTGAAAAATAAGGGATCGATAGAGAAATGGTGGGAGAAGTGGGCTAATGAGCTCTTCTGGTTTAAGAAGTGGGAGAAGGTCTTGGATGATAGCAATCCACCGTTCTACAGATGGTTCGTAGGTGCAGAAACGAACTTGGCATATCTGTGCACGGACTGGCAGATGAAGAAGGGTAGAAAGAACAAGGTTGCACTGATATGGGAGGGAGAACCTGTAGATGAGAGAAATGAACCAAAGGAAGTTAGAAAGTTGACGTATTACGATCTGTACAGGGAATCCAACAGAATAGCCTTAATGTTAAAGGAGAAGATAGGTGTTAAGAAGGGTGAAATCTTAACTTTTTACCTCCCAATGATTCCAGAACTTCCACTTTACATGCTCGCCGTTCAAAGGATAGGTGCTGGGCACAGCATAGTCTTCAGTGGTTTCAGTGCTGAAGCACTTGCGGTTAGAATAATGGATGCTGGTGCGAGGGTAGTAGTTACTACAGATGGATTTTATAGAAGAGGAAAAATAATAAATTTGAAAACTGTTGTAGATAAAGCGATAAATATCTGTGAGAAGGAAGGGCATAAGATTGAGAAGGTTATAGTCGTGAAGAGGGCAGGAATTGATATCCCTTGGAACGAGAGAGACGTTTGGCATCACGAAGTGCTCGAAGACATTCCAAAGAACGCAAAAGTTGAGTGTGAGAGGATGGGCTACGACAACATGAGCTTCATACTCTACACATCTGGAACTACCGGAAAACCGAAGGGTGTCCAGCATTCGGTAGGTGGATATGCCGTTTCGCTTTACGCCACGATGAAGATGATATTTGACATAAGAGACGATGACATATTCTGGTGCACCGCAGACATAGGTTGGATCACAGGACACAGTTACGTTGTCTATGGGCCTCTCATGTGTGGAGCTACGACCCTGATGTATGAAGGGGCTCCAGATTATCCAGATGTCGGAAGATGGGCCTCAATTATAGAGAGGTACGGTGTGACAATATTTTACACTGCTCCAACTGCCATCAGAATGCTCATGAGATTTCCGGATGAAAACTACACGAAGTACGACATGTCAACGTTGAGAATAGTTCACAGCGTTGGAGAACCCATAAATCCAGAAGCTTGGAGGTGGTATTACAGAGTTTTTGGTAGGGAGGACGTTGTTTGTTCAAGCACATGGTGGATGACTGAGACGGGATGCATGCTAACGGGGCATTTCCCAGGGTTTGGAAAGATATTTCCGTTGAAACCGGGAACGAACGGGTTCCCGATTCCTGGAGTTAAGATGGAGGTCTTTGATGAGGAAGGAAATCCCGTGAAGCCAGGGGAAAGAGGATATCTCGTAGTTTCGACACCGTGGCCTGGAATGCTCATGACACTGTTTAAGGATCCAAACAGATACATCGAAGTGTATTTCGGTAAGTACAAGCATAAAGGATGGTACTACTATACAGGAGACTTTGCCATGATAGATCATGATGGTTACATATGGGTTCTTGGAAGGGCTGATGATGTCTTAAAGGTTGCTGGACACAGAATTGGAACTGCTGAAGTTGAATCGGCAATGGTGAAGCATCCAGCTGTTGCGGAAGCGGCTTGTGTGGGTAAGAGCGATCCCATAAAGGGTGAGATTCCGATAATATACGTTGTGCTTAAGAAGGGCTACGAGTCGAGTGACGAGATGGCTCAGGAGTTGAAGAAACATTTGAGGGCTACGATGGGTCCTGTTGTAGCTTCGGATGCTATGATAACGTTTGTTGAGATTTTACCTAAGACGAGAAGCGGTAAGATCATGAGGAGGTTGTTGAGGGCAGTCGCCGAAGGTAAACCATTGGGTGATGTCACGACACTTGAGAGTGAGGTTGCGGTTGAGGAAGCGAAGAGGGCTTACGAGATCGTGAAATCAGCACTTGAGAGAGGGTGATTGTATGGAAAGGAGGGATATAGAGTTTAAAGGTTTAGAGATTGCAAGGACAACGGCGATCTCATGGACAGGTGCACTGCTCGAATGGTTGGACTTCTATACGTACGCACTCCTTGCAGGGATAGTTGCATCTGTCTTCTTCCCATCAAAAGATCCAATTGCATCATTGCTAGCGAGCTTCGGTGCGTTGGCAATAGGATTCCTTTTCAGACCACTCGGAGCTCTGCTCTTTGGAAGGATAGGAGACATATACGGTAGAAAGGTTGCGTTCATAGCCGCTGCTCTTTCAATGCTCGCTGGAACTGTTGGAATAGGTGTTCTACCAACCTACACACAGATCGGAATAGCTGCATCCATAACTGTCTTTGTACTCAGGATCGTTCAGGGTTTGGCTCTTGGCGGTGGATACGGTGCGATGATAGTTTACTTGGGTGAATCGATACCAGAACACAGAAGAGGCTTCTATACGGGATTCCTGTTTACTACTCCTGCGCTTGCCATAGCCATAGTTGCGGGTATGATAAGCATAATAGAGGCTACGATGGGTCCAGAAGCTCTTAAGGTTTGGGCTTGGAGGATACCGTTCATAGTCGCGGGTGTCGTAGTTGCAGTGGTTGCTTTGATAATGCACCTCTTCTACAGAGAAACACCGATATTCAGCATGCTTAAGACCGTCAGAAAAACAACAACGGCACCGATTAGAGAGTTGTTTGCAGATCCGAAGTACAGGTTCCTTGTTCTGTTGGCCTGGATAGGTGTCATAGGTGCACATGGCCCAATCTGGTACACCAACCAGCTCGTTTCAAAGTATTACATGGTTTGGCATGGTATCTCTGAGGGAACAGCCGGAATGATACTTTCGATATGTACATTGGCAGCCGCATGGGCTTACATAGTATTCGGAGCACTATCGGATAAGATTGGAAGGAGAAAGATCTTACTTGCTGCGATATACGGTAACGCTTTAGCGTTTATACCGATATTCTGGCTCATGAGGAACGCCTGCTTCTCAAACGATATAACTGTGCTGTGGATACTGACATACGCAATGACGTTCATGAACGGAATAGGTTACAGTGGAGCTCAGTCAGCATTCCTACTTGAACTGTTCCCTGCGCGCATAAGATTGACGGCGACAGCATTCACTTACAATCTAGGTTACGGAATAACGGGTGGATTGACACCCTTCATGGTTACCGCCATCTACAAGTTCGTTGGAGATTGGTACTATGCAGTGATAGCATGGTCTACGGTCGTTCCAATGGTGATGGCTCTACTGTTCCTGTTCAAAGGTTGGGAGACACTTGGAACAAGGATATGGGAGGAGTTGAGTGCCGGAAAGTTTGCAAAGAAGGCTTTGATCGTGAGTCCAGAGATGAACCTAAGAGGACTTGCAAAGATGTTTGTTGAAAACGGATACAGAGCTGCAGTTGTTAAGTACGGTTCGGGATTGGGGATAGTTGAAGAGAAGAGGGTACTAAAAGCGATATCCAAGGGCTTCGACGTTGACGGTACCAAAGTCGGAGACGTCGCTGTGAGGGTGAGATGTTCGAATGAAAGGGAACCTCTACCGATCGTATTGGAGACCATGGAGAGTTACGGAGTTAGAGAGATTCCTGTGTGTTCAAATGGTAACGTTCTTGGATACATTGAGATGAGAGATCTCTTGGCTGAAACTATGGGACTTAGATCATTGGCTGCAAAGAAGATATCAGAGAGATATAAACTTAGAGATGTTGGAAAGAGGCCAATCACGATAGAATCTTTATCCACGGTTGGAGAGGCTATAAAGGTCATGTCGGATAACAACATAGGCATACTACCAGTTGTAGAGAACGGCAGACTAGTAGCTGTCTTCTCCGAGAGAGATGCGATGAGGGCAATTGCATCTGGTGCGAAGTTGAACGAGCCGGTGGTAGAATTTGCAACGAAGGATCCAAGAGTTGTAAGATGTTCGAGCAACGTTAGGGACGTTATAAATCTGATGTTGGCAATAAACGTTAGACATGCAATTGGAGTAGATGAAATGGGAAGACCAGAGTGCATAGCCTCTGTGAGGGACATACTAAAGATAATCTAATTTTTATTAATAAATAAAAACTATTTTATATATATATTTTATTTTTAAAATCAATAATGTCTATTGAATCATCGACAACTTAAGATGTGTCAATAAAAAACAAATTATGCTTTTATGGGCACGCCTTGCGGAGCAGTAACGATTTTCATAGAATTGATATAGGGTCACCATTTTTGAATCTGATAATAAAAATGGATTTCAATAACAAAGCGACG
>CAZUUE010000069.1:0-5195 GCA_964623695.1 uncultured archaeon | reverse complement strand
AACCAAACTTAGCTTGATACGTGTAATCTGCATGTCCAGGTCTAAACAGATGCTTTATCTTCTCGTATGGTTTTGAATCAACATCTTTGTTGTAAACGAGCATGCTAATCGGAGTTCCCAATGTCTTACCTTCAAAAATCCCAGAAAGAATGACAACTTCATCCCTTTCTCTCCTCGATGTTGAAATAGGTGACTTAGGTTTTCTCCTATCGACCTCTCTCTGAATATCCTCCTCGTTTAACTCCAATCCAGCTGGGCATCCATCCACAACACATCCAACAGCTTTACCGTGACTCTCTCCCCACGTCGTAACCCTAAAGAGGTAACCGAACGTGTTACCCATCATCGCTTAAATTTGTCCATGCGTTAAGAAAACTTTTCCAAACATCCGTTGAAATCAACTTTATGGTGGAGAAGTTGGTGGGAATAAGAGGATACATAACATCGCGAGAAGGCATAGACGGTAAATTTAAAGATGATCCTAAAGATTTTTACGTTGAAGAGATTACTGACCTAAAGCTTGGAAATGGAGAATGGATCGTTATCAGAGTGAAGAAGGTTAACTGGGATACCCTTAACTTCGTTAGGGTTCTGTCAAACAAACTACACATAAGTCAAAAGAGAATAAGCTATGCTGGAACGAAGGATAAAAGATCGGTCAGTGTTCAATACTTTGCGATAAGGATAAAGAATGAAGAGGAAATTGAGAAATTAAGGAATTTAAAGATAAGAGATTGCGAGATAGAGATAATAGGTGAAACTAACAGACCTATTCAGCTTGGGGATCTTAAGGGTAACAGGTTTAGAGTTGTTGTAAGAGATGCAAGAAAGATCGAGAATTTACGTCTTATAGAGAGTGAATTGAGAAGAAAGGGGACACCAAACTTCTTTGGATTGCAACGTTTCGGTTCAATAAGATTTGTCACACACGAAGTCGGTAGATGTATCCTCAAGAGAGACTACGAGTCAGCCTTTTGGATATACGTTGCAAAACCTTTTGAAGGTGAAAGTGAAGATGTAAGAGAAATCAGAAAGATACTATGGAACACGAGGGATGTGAAGTTTGGCTTAAGAGAATTACCCAAATATCTTAGATACGAAAGAAATCTTCTTCAAAAAATTAGAGAAGGTAAGAGCGAGAGAGATGCATTACTCTCACTACCGGAAAATCTCAAAATTATGTTTATACACGCCTATCAATCGTACGTATTCAATAACGTCCTATCAGACAGGATTTCAGAGTTTGGAAACCTTAAACTTGTTGAAAAGGGAGATTGGGTCGACTTCGTCAACCTGAACGATCATTACACATTTAGAGAAGACTTCGTAAAGGTTCGTGATAACAATTATAAGCGTGTAACGTTTTTGATTGAGAGGGGTTTATGTTCTTTAGCAATACCACTTCCAGGATACGAAACAAAATTGGGGGACGATTGG
Source organism: uncultured archaeon (assembly GCA_964623695.1). Lineage (GTDB taxonomy): Archaea > Halobacteriota > Archaeoglobi > Archaeoglobales > Archaeoglobaceae > Archaeoglobus_B. The sequence goes on along the minus strand of CAZUUE010000069.1, from coordinate 3,758 downwards.
ATATCAGAGAGGATTAAAATTTATCTTGAGATGGATGAGATAGATCTGAAGGATTTTAAGCATGAATTTAAGGAGTTCTCTTCAAAAGGGAGCATTAGGATTGCAGATATTCTAATTGAACATACAAACCTAAGATACAGGGTCGATGGAGATGTTACGTTCGATTTTTATCTTCCAAAAGGTTGCTATGCTAGCGTATTCCTTAGAGAGTTTTTGAAGAGACCTTTAGCCTGACTCTACCTCCTTCCTCATCATCTTAACCCTTTCCTTTGCAGAGTATCCGGTTAACTCCTCCAAGAATCTATTGTAAATTTTTATCGTTTGAATTGCCACATCGTCTGAAACATTCGGATTTGTCTTCATCTCTACGTAGAGCTTCTTATTTTCGATCCACACTTTCATAACTTCTATCGCACCGAACCTCACAATGTAAAACTCACCTTCCCTTTCGAAATCTTTAAAGTACTTTCTTATGAGGTTTTCAAGTCTATCTACATCCGGTTTGTATCCCCTCTTAAATTTGTACTCTCGCATATAGATTAAGGGTTAACTCAATTTAAATCGGATTTGATTCCATCTTTCAGCAGATGATTTAAATAACTGAGAAGAATCCTTTAAGGATGGTGGATATTCACATCATCGGAACAGCTCACGTCTCAAGAGAAAGTGTTGAGCAAGTCTGTAAAATCATCGAAGAAGTTAAACCCGACGCAGTTGCAGTTGAACTCTGTCAAAAGAGGTTCAATGCTCTGATTAAAGGTATTCAAGAGTTTTCAATTACAGATGCCTTAAAGGGTAACGTCTTGTTGTCTTTACTTCAAATAGTTCTTGCATACTATCAGAGGAAGATTGGAAGAGAGATGGGAGTTAAACCTGGGGAAGAGATGATCACAGCGATAAATAAGGCTAAGGAAATTGGAGCTGACGTCCTTTTGATAGACAGAGATATAGGAATAACCTTTCAAAGACTCTGGCAAAAGATATCGATCTTTGAGAAGTTAAGATTGTTGTGGAATCTCCTATTCTTTGAGAAAGACGATGTAAAAAACATCCTCGAAAGTGTCGATTCGTTGATAGATGAATTTAGAAGGATCGCTCCAAAGGCGAGTGAAGTTTTGATAGATGAGAGGGATGCATTCATGGCTTACAATATAATCAAAGCGAGTGAGAGATACGATAAGATCGTCGTTGTGGTCGGAGCAGGTCACAAGGAAGGAATCGAGAGATATTTAAAATATCCTGAAAAAATTCCGCCAATAAAAGATCTTTTAGAGGTTAAGAAGAGTAAGTTGAGTTTTTCCAAAATTTTCGGTTGCTTTGTTACTCTCTTGGTAGTTTTAACCTTCGCATACATCCTGACCAAGTTGGGAAGCGAGATCGCATTTAAAGCATTTATTTACTGGTTTCTCATAAACGGTATCCTATCAGCGTTGGGTGCATCGATTGCCTTAGCCCATCCCCTCTCGATCTTAACAGCATTTCTCTGTGCCTGGCTGACATCGATAAATCCTTTGATAGCCGCGGGATGGGTCTCTGGTTACGTAGAACTTAAGATGAGGAAACCCAATGCTGAAGATTTGGTAAAGATATTTGAGGCTGAAAGCTTTAAAGATCTCTTCAAAAACAAGGCATTTAGAGTTCTACTTGTTACAGCCTTAACAAACGTTGGAAGCATGATTGGAACGTTTTATGGAGCATACATAATACTGAAGATGACTGGGATAGATGTAAAGGTTTTAATTCCCTAAACAAACTTCAAACATGTGGCGAAAGATTGCTGAAAAGTTTGAGAAGTATCCGTCACAGATCGTCGTTGCAAAAGAGTTTTTGAGGTTGGGAATATCTGTTAAAAACGGTAAGGCTTACTGTGATAAGATAGAGTTAGTACCTACAAAGATTGCTGAAGCATTCAATGTGGATAGGAAGGTTGTCGTTTCAGCAATTCAGAACATAGAGAGTGACGAGGAGCTTAAGAAGGTCTTTTCATCTCTCAAACCCGTTGCAAACATAGCTGAGGTTGCGAGGATCTTAGGATTCGGTGTCCTTGAGGTCTATGCGGAAAGTTACAAGGTTGGGATAGTTGCAGGAATATCTTCGATAATTGCAAGGGAGGGAATTCCGATAAGGTTCATACTTGCCGAAGATCCCGAGTTGAGTGTTGAATCTAAGTTAACCGTTGTCACGGATGGGAAGATACCTGGAAGGCTCGTTGACGAATTTCTAAAGGTTAACGGTGTTAAGAAAGTTGTGATAAGCTGAGGTACGAAATCAACGTTTTGATTTAAAAAAGTAGTTCCAAATCTTATCTTTTACGTGATGGACGTTTTTGACAGCTTTTCCCTTATCTCCTACCATCTCCTTACCATCAACCAGCGCAATTCCAACGGCTATGGGCGTGAGCTTACCTTCCACGACCACATAAACGAAATCTCCAACCTTGATATCTTCATCAACTTCAACGATTCCCGGCTTCATCACGTCCGCTCCTCTCATTATGAATGGCATTGCGCCCTCATCCACGACAACCCATCCCTTCTTAGGTCTGAATTTCATGATACCGTAAACCGTAAAGTAGTATCTCCCTTCGAACTCCAGTATCAGAGGTTCGTTGTCAACGGTTACAACAGAGAACTCTTCAAACTCAAACTTCTCCATCTCTCCTTTAACATTAAAACCCAAATCCCTAAAGAACCTTGAAATCTCCTTAGATTCCTTCTTTCTTAGCTTGTATCTAATAGGGTGTCGCCCAGCTTTCTTCATCCTTATATACAGCCTCGTTTATGACCATCTCACCTTCAACCAAAGGCTTTGGATCCTTTACCGCCTCAATCCTGTAGAAACTAGACTTGTACCAGTTGTAGTCAACCTCAACTCCGACCTTCTTAACTATCGGTAACTTTTCCTGATACCTAAAGAAGTTCTTTTCATCCTGCGGGTAGACGTTGAACTTTCTCCTTATGTCCGTAATCACAAATCCCATCTCGTGTATCATCCTCTGAATCTCATACCACTTCATCCTACTAGCTTCCAACGTTGTCAGTCCGAAGTATCCAGAACAACCTACACCCTTTAAAGTTGAAACACCCCTTGAAAGGAAAAGCTTTATGCCTGGTATTGTTTCAACTGGATCCGTCACGAAGACATCAAACTTCTTTTTAAGTTCGTCTGGAAACGACCTTTGAACATCGTAAACCATTGCAGAGATTGGAAGTCCGTATTCCTCAGCCTTCCTATTTATGAAATCGATCAACCTAACGTCTATATCGACGACAAAAATCCTCTTTGGAAGTCCTGTTAAAGCGGAAGCTATACTAAAGAGATCGTCATCCCCTACAACGAATATCTCTGTCCTTAAAAGATCTCCCCTTTCAAAAAGGAACTCAACCCTCTTCACAACACCATCCAAACTTATGAAACCCTGATCAAACCTCTCAACTGCAACTGGTCTATCACTTGCGATCTTTGAATATTCTTTCAGGACTTCCTCAAAGATTCCCTTTATCTCGTATCCCGTCCCATCGCACCTATCGCAACTAACCCTTTCAAACTTGATGTCTTCACAGATCCTCTCATCTCTGAGCTTGACTCTTCCGCATTTAACCTCCAAGATACCTTCATCTTCCATCTTCCGAATTAGATTGAAGAACTCAGGTAAGCTTGCATCTTGATGATCTATAAGCTCATAGACACTCATTTCCTTCCTACAGAGTGCTTGAATTATTTGATTCCTTATTCTGCCCATGATGCTCATGAAAGAC
>CAZUUE010000068.1:0-5220 GCA_964623695.1 uncultured archaeon | reverse complement strand
ATTTTGTTAAGAGTTCCTTTGCGTATTTTTCATCTGTGAAACGAGTTGAATAATCCTTTGTGTGAAAGTTTCATTCATCGTCAACGAATAAAAGAATCTTATACCTCACGTTCTCCTTCCATGTTATGAATGAAAGAGTTAGAAGTTCCCTATCGAATTTTATGAACTTCTTCGGTGGTTTTGGAAGGAGTTTCTTGACTATAAACCACCACTCCTCCGAAGCCCTATATCTCAACAGTACGTATATGGTATTTTTATCTAAATTGAATATGTATTCTCTCAGGATGGTTTTGTGCAATCAGCCTTACGAATTAAATCAACTTTGGGAAATTTAATAATAATTTAAAAATAAATTCTAATTATTTTATTTTGTCAATATTGTAATTGCATAAAAATATTATCACTATCAAATTAATTTTTAATTATAATAAAAAATATTATTATTTTATTATAATGATTTTTTGTTGCAGAGCAATTGCAATCGACAACTTAAAATATCATTCATTTAAAAAATGATTATGGGGGAGAAAATTACAGTTAGCGTTATAAAAGCAGATATTGGAAGCGTTGCAGGGCATAGCGTCGTTCCAGATGAGATAAAGGCATTTGCAGAGAAGAGATTGAGGGATGCAAAGAGGAAGGGTAAGATAATAGATTTTAGGGTTTTCAATGCAGGAGACGACTTGGAACTCGTTATGACACATAGAAATGGCGTTGACAATGAAGAGATACATGAATTAGCATGGGAGACTTTCAAAGCATGTGCAGAAAAGGCTAAAGATATGAAGCTGTACGCTGCTGGACAAGATCTTCTTAAAGAGGCTTTTTCTGGTAATGTAAGAGGTTTGGGGCCTGGAGTTGCCGAGATGGAATTTACAGAAAGGCCAGCAGAACCTATAATAGTTTTCATGATGGATAAAACTGAGCCTGGAGCATTTAATTTACCAATATTCAAGATTTTCGCCGATCCATTTAATACGGCTGGTCTGGTTATAGATCCATCCATGCACAACGGATTTAGATTTGAGATTTGGGATATAAAAGAGCACAAGAGCGTTATCATGAACAGTCCTGAGGAGATGTACGATATACTTGCACTGATAGGTAGCAAAGGTAGGTACGTGATAAAGAGAGTTTATCCAAAAAAGGGTAAGCTTCCAGTAAACGAACCTGTTGCAGTTGTAAGCACGGAAAAGCTCTTTGAGGTTGCTGGTGAATATGTCGGTAAAGACGATCCTGTTGCTATTGTTAGAGCTCAGAGTGGTTTACCAGCGGTTGGAGAAGTTCTTGAAGCCTTCGCGTTTCCTCACTTGGTTAGTGGCTGGATGAGGGGTAGTCATAACGGCCCAATATTGCCTGTTCCATTTAGATACAGTAAATGCACGAGATTTGATGGGCCTCCGAGGGTTATAGCTGCTGGATTTCAACTTTCAAACGGCAAGTTGATAGGGCCTGTGGATCTGTTTGATGATCCTGCCTTTGAATATACGAGAATGAGAGCTATGGAAATATGTGATTACATAAGGAGACACGGTCCCTTCGAACCACACAGGCTTCCTCATGAAGAAATGGAATACACGACGCTTCCAAAAGTTCTTAAGAAGCTTGAAGGTAGATTTGAGAAAATTTAATATTTTTATTATAATTTTTGATTAAAATATTAATTTGGTCAAATCTCAATTGGTGATGATGAAACACCGTTGATGAATCATTTAAAACTATGGTGATAGATCACGACTAGCAAGATTTTATAAGTAGTTTTCATTTTACTTAAATTTAAAGTTTTTGTACAATCAACGACCAAATAATTCATAAGACTTAACAGGTTTAAATACAATTTCATCCAACAACATCGAAAATTTTGAATTTTAAAATCGACACATTCAAACGTGAGGGTTGCTGTGTTAAGTCCCAAGGTGTTTTCAGAGGAGATTGCGGAGAACTTTAAAAAGGAAGGTTTTGAAGTCTTATCGGTTCCCTTCATCAAGATTGCAAAGAGAGATTTCGAATTCGATCCAAAGGAGTTCGATGTTCTTATAGTCACGAGTAAGACATCTGCAACGATCTTAGTTGAGAAAGGTATAAGGCACGATAATGTGATTGCGATTGGTAAAAAGACAGCTGAAGTTCTTAGGAAAGCTGGAATGAATCCAAGAACTCCTTCAAAGTTTGATTCAGCCACACTTTACAAGGAGTTTATATATGAACTAAGTGGTAAGAAAGTGGCGATCCTTAGGAGTAGTAAGGGCGATCCAATACTGCTTAAGATTCCTAACGCTAAGGAGATAGTTCTTTACGACATCGAGTTTGAATGGGGTGATGAACAGGAGAGACTTTTAAGGGATTTGGATTTCGATGCGATAGTCTTCTCAAGTCGCATGATCGTTAGGAGCTTCTTTGAGCTTGCTAAGAGGTTAAACTTATTTAACAAAGTTCTTGAGACTCTAAGAGATAGAACGATTATTGCAATAGGTCCTCCAACGAGGGATGAGCTTAGGAAGTACGGTTTGAATGCCTTAATTCCAGAGGAGTGGTCGTTTGATGGTGTCTTAGAACTTTTAAAAGGTTTATCAAGTTAGATCTTTTAGCTTTAAATTTAAGTGAGCCAACGACGCGTATCCGATTACCAGTGTGATTATATTTTTGAGCGCATGATCTACCAGGGCGATTGTAAACGAGTTCGATGGATTCAAGCCAAATGCAACCAGTATCCCTGTCATCGCGACCTCATAAGTTCCGATTCCACCTGGAGTTATTGGGAAGGCCTTTATTATGTTTGCAATTGAAACCCCAAGCATTATTACGAATATATTTGCGTTGAACGGTATTCCTATAACGTAACAAGTCACAACATCCATCATCCAGTTCGTTAGTGATAAAATAGTTAAAACTGTGAAACCTCTGTTTAATGCTCTTTTTACATCCTTCGACATCTTTCCAATCAAGTTCTTCATCCTCGATAGTATGAAAACAATCGTTAAGATGAAGAGAACAGCTACGATTGCGTATAGAACCGTCTTCAAATACACGATGCTACCCAATATTGCAATAGAGATCAACGAAAGGGTTATGACGGCTAAAAGATCAAAGAGCCTTTCAACAGCCAATCCGCTGATGCAACTCGATATTGGAACCTCTCTAAGCTTAAAAACGTAGGCTCTAACGATGTCTCCTATTCTTGCAGGAGTAACGACATTTATCATCTGACTTATCGCAACACCCTCACTCGAGAAGATAGATGAAGTTTTGAATCCGATCTTGTTCAGTATGTACTCAAATCTGATTCCCCTTAGAATGAACGTTGATGAATAAACAAAACCTGAGATAGTTAATAAGATGGGGTTTATCTTCATAAGATCCTTCAATCCAAATCCAGAGACATATGCTAAGACCGACAGTATGGATATAGAAATTAATATAGATAAAATCATAAACTTCTTGGACTTTTCCTGTTCCATCCACATCCTAAGGATCTGCGAAAACATGTAAAGAACGTCCCTTGTTAGCTTCACCTTCGTTTCCTCACTCTGCCTCCACCTAACTGGAAACTCCTTCACCTTTAAACCTTCTTTCTGTGCCAAAACTAAAATTTCGGTATCCCAAAACCAGTGGTTGTCCTTTGTCTTATCGAGCAGAGGTAAGATTGACGATCTCTTGAAAGCCTTGAAACCACACTGATGATCTCTCAGCTTTGATCCAAGTAGTATCCTTACGAGAAAGTTGTACATCCTTGATGCAAGATCCCTCTTTAACGGTCTTTCGGTTTTACTTCCCTCGATCAACCTCGAACCTGTTGCAATATCGTAACCCTCTAAGATAGAATCTATAAGCTCCTTAAGGTGTTCGATGTCCGTTGACAGATCTACATCTAGGTAGGCTACTATCTCACCTTTAGCTTCCTTTATAGCGTTGGTTAAGGCTTTACCTCTTCCCAACCTCTCATCGCTATGAATGTGAATGATCTTATCGTCTCTTTCAGCCAACTCTCTTGCGATGATATCTGTTCCATCAGTTGAGCCATCTTCAGCTATTATTATCTCGTAATCGTATCCGATCTTGTCCATCTGTTCTCTCACAATCTCAACAGTCTTCTCAATCCTTTTAGCTTCGTTGTATGCTGGTAATATTATGCTGACCTTCATTCTGAGCAAATTTGATTCCAACTTAAATTATTTCCTCTCAAACACAGATAAGTCTACATGATAGTGACACTACTTACGGATTTCGGTGAATTCTATCCAGGAGTCATGAAGGGTGTGATACTCAAGGTGAATCCAAAGGTTTCGATAGTTGACATAACGCATTCAGTCGAACCCCAAAACGTCTTACAGGGTGCTTTCTTGCTCTATCACTCATACAGGTTCTTTCCAAACGCCATTCATTTAGCTGTCGTTGATCCTGGCGTTGGTGGTAAAAGAGAGGCTCTTGTCTTCGAATGTAGAAATCACATGTTCATAGCTCCAAATAATGGAATAGCTTATCCTTCTGCGAGGAATGACGGTATAGAGAGGGTTTGGAAGATAGATGAAGCAAAGACTTCTGAGATCACTGGAGAACTTTCAAACACCTTTCATGGTAGAGACGTCTTTGCTCCGGCATGTGCTTACGCATCGATCGGTCTTCTCAAAGAGATTGCTGAGCCTTTTTACGGTGAAATAGTCGAACTTGAACTCTTCGATTACGTCATTAAAGGAAACTTAGTTAGATGTAAGGTAGTCTTTATAGACAGATTTGGAAACGTTGTAACAAATCTCAAATCTGAAGATGTTGGATGTAAGTTTTTGAAGTTTGAAGACGTTAAGATCCCGATCGTCAGATGTTATGAGGATGTTGAAAAGGGTGAACCTTTAGCTCTGATCGGTAGCTTTGGAACACTCGAATTGAGTGTAAGGGAAGGTAACTTCTCAAAGGAGTTTGGAGTCAAGTCAAATGATGAGATAGAAATTGAAAGAATCATTTAAATTTTGTCTCGTGAATGGATATATATGGAAGACATGACCGAACGCATGTTGGCTAAGATGGTTGAAGCTATGAACATCCATCTACCGAGGAAGAGTAGGAGTCTTGCCGAGATGTTGAAGGAGAAGTATCCAAAGATCTTGGCGAGAGATGGAAATGAGTATCTGATTGAAAGGAAGGAACTTGAGTTTATAGCTCAATACGTTGAAGATAAAGAGAACTTCAAGATACCGATAATACTTGAAATGTGTAGTGTTGGAG
>CAZUUE010000067.1:0-5305 GCA_964623695.1 uncultured archaeon | reverse complement strand
TTACGAAACACTTACGGTGGGCTTCGATTCCCGAGACCCGTAGTCGTAAGGCTACGGTGAGGGGGTCGAGGCGTCGCCGTGATGATCTCATCCGTGGCTGATATAAAACGATACAGTCTACTACATGAAGCTACGGATGATGTGAACGGTTCCTCAACATGGCAACCATATCTCCCACGTTTACGCCAACATCCATAGCCACAGGCTCGCACTTTGCTTTCAATAAAAAAGCTATAGGAGAAAATCTGCCCTCAGACAGGCTTTCATAGTTTGCCATGCCTTTTGCAATTATCAAATCTGAATTCTCAAGTCTTTCAAGTGTCTCGTGAGGTAGTTCCTCCTCAATTATTCCAATAGCCCCCTCTCCGTTCGTTAGTATTTCGTCTGCGATCTTGTCGATACCAACAGCCAAAGCGTCTTCAAGTGTTGCGTCACTTATTATGGGCTTACCTCTTACAACAACAGTCAAACGTTCACAGATCTTCTTTATCTCATTCATGAAGAGTTTATCTATGACTATCTCACCGCAGTTGTCCGTGAGATAAACGACCTTACCTTTACAAAGCTCTTTGATCTCGTTTAAATCATCTATTCTCAAACCTCTCCTAAACTCCTTCAAAAAAAATGTTAAGAAGTCTTCTTCAACTTCGTGACCCATGACTCCGTAATCGAACGTGTTTGCAATTATCGATGCTATTGCAGATGCTCTGAAAACGTCATCTTGATTTTCAACGAAAGCTTTTATAGTTGGTAGACACTCCATCGCAATCTTGTTGGCTGTTTCCTTAACCTTTTTGTATGGATCCTCAACCCCCAAAACCCTGTAAACCCTTCTGTGCATCTCGGTTGCAATGTGGGCGTTTATTCCTTTTGTGAAGTATTTATCCGAAAGAACTTTTAAAGCTTCACCTACAGCTTTGAACACGAGATCTTCATCTTCTGTGACAAATCTACTTTCTATGTAAGCTCTATTCAAGAGACATGCAAGACACATAGGCTTTATCCTCATAGTTCATCCCACTGTGTCATGACACCGCACATGGTTTAAATACCCTCACCAATTACATCACTACTCATCCTACGTAAACCCTCACGACCTTACCCTCGTCCAGATCTACGAGTGCCGAAACTATCCTTCCTCCATGCCACGTAACACTAAAAAGTTCCTTTGGAATATAGAACTTTGCCGATGTCTGTGGTAGTATCCTTCTGACAGTAACTATCCCACTCGCATTTCTCTTGATCGTTTCGTTGCTCAATGCAAGTTCGATTGCATTCAACTTAACGCTCCCTGGAAGAGCTTCTAAGCAGTAAGACCTAAGAATAAGTCTTCCTTCTTCGTTTACAAATACGTATATGTCTTCCCCCTCAAGCTCTGAACATTTTGCTCTGACGTATATTGTATCGTTCCTGAGCTCGACGCTTATGTTATCGTAGCTGAAACCATCGAACGGATAGAGATGTTTTCCCGATTTAAGTTCATCTATGAAACTTTGCTGAACGCTTTGCTGAACGCAACAGAACGATAAAGGTATCGTCAAAAGTACAAGAATGTACCTCACTCGATCTCGACCTCCAAGCTGAATCCAAGACAACCCTTTGGCATGACTTCAATCCTCCATACACCGTTTTCTGGATTCTCAATCTCATAAATCTTCTTCTTTGTCGTGCTTATGACCTTATAAATCCCCTCAGTTTCCTCCCATGGTGGACGACCAAATCCCGTTGTCACGATTAAACTCTCGACAATCTTCGGTTTAATTTTTACATCACCGCTCGGTGAGACTATTCTGACATCGAAATCGTTGACTGTACTCGTTCGTAATATTGGAATTGGGATCGGCACCTTGAAAATTTCGGAGCTAACTCTAATGGTCAATTTGCTCGCGTTATCGATATTCAAAATCTTTACGAAAGGTTCCTTTGGAGCTCTGTATACATTTAAACTTAGTTCAACTCTCCTACCCCATTCGTAAAGCCCTGGATCGTCTATACCCAAATCTATCGTCCCCCTGAGATGTCCACTCGCATCTGATGGCACGTTTACAACAATCTTAACTTCAACCTCGGAGTTTGGTGGGATCGTCGGGGGTGAGGAGATTGTAATCTCTTTCTCACTCAACCAATTCTCTTCAAACGATACGCTTGGCTGAACGACTTTTGGATTGAGGTTGAAGGTCTCACTTCCCTTATTCTTAACCTTAACCTTGTATTCGTAAGTCTTACCAGCTTCGACGAAGTCGTCGATCCATCTTGGCGATATCTTAACGCTTGGCGGAATAAAGACTTCGATACTCAGATAGATAGAATTAATGCTATCGTTTGTAAACAATATCCGACAAGAGTAAAATCCCTTTTCAGCATCGTTTGGTACGCTTACCGTAACTATGATTGTTGCTGAATCCTTGGACTTCAAGATGAAAGATTCCTTATCAAAACTGATCCAATTTATATCTATACTACCTATTCTACCTTCAAATATCCTCGGCTCAATCCTTACATCCTTATCTGTAGGATTCTTTATCTCGACATCAAAGCTCTCACTTTGTCCAGGTTTCAGCTTAAGATGCTTAAACTTCGGTTTTATTATCAGCTTTGTCTTGTAAGGTTTTTCGATCGGTGGAGTTGGAGGTGGGATCGGTTTTACAACATCCATCGCTGGTTTTACAACTTCTACTGCACTTACCGATGCCACTAACAGAATCAAAAGCAGAGGTATCAGCCTCATCTGCGACACCCAAGAACTGCCCTAACTTCAAAACTTATATTTCTTACGATTATTGTAGTGTTGCAACTGTTTACGGTATGATATCATAACCTCTGACTATGAACTTGCAAAATTGTGTTAAATTAGTTAAAAGTTGTGTGTTGATAACTGTCCTTTTACAAACCGACAATCTCAACGATGCAACCACAATCAATGCAAAAAATCGATCATCCAAGCTTGAACTCGTCATGTATTATCCTTAAAGCCTTCCTACCTTCATCCCTCTTAACCGCAAACGAGACGTTAAACTCTGAACAGCTCTGACTTATCATGATTACGTTTATCTTATTCCTACCAAGTGCTGAAAATATCTTTCCAGCAACTCCAGGAGTTCCAGCCATTCCCGCGCCGACGGCGCTGACAACCGCGATATCCTCCTTCTTACTTATCTTTATGTTCTCTCCATTGAGATCTTTAAGAACTTCCAAAGCCCTCTTTAAATCGGATTTTTCAATAACTATCGACAGATTAAGCTCGGATGAACTCTGTGCAATCATTATAACGTTTACCCTTGCACTTGCCAACCTCCTGAAAACCTTGAACATTATATCCGCAAAATCGAATCCCGCTCCACTGACGTTTACGATTGCAACATTCTCTATCAAACTCAAAGCCTTTACTATGTCTCTGCTGGACTTCATCGAATCGCGTATCACAGTTCCCTCGACATCTGGATTGAAAGTGTTCTTTATCCTCACAGGAATCTTCTTCCTCATAACTGGTTCCAAAGCCCTTGGATGCAGAACCTTTGCTCCAAAATGCGAGAGTTCCATAGCTTCCTGATACGATATCTCTGGAATGACCTTTGCATTATGAACTATCTTTGGATCTGCGGTCATTATACCATCAACTTCCTTCCAAAGCCATACCTCATCAGCATCTATCGCCGAAGCTATCAATGTAGCCGTTAGATCACTTCCACCCCTACCCAACGTCGTTATCTTCCCATCCTCTGTGATGCCTATAAATCCTGTGACAACGGGAACTATCTTGTTTATACTTATCAGCGGTTCAATTCTATTTCTTATGATTTCGTTCGATTTTGGAAGTGGCTTAGCTCTTCCAAAGTTTCTGTCCGTGATTATGCCAGCATCACCCCCAGTTAGGGCTACCGAATTCACTCCAACGGATATGAGAGCTGCGGAGAATATGGGTGCTATCAACCTTTCGCCAAAGGAGAGTATGTAATCTTTACTTCTACCCGTAAGTTCTCCCAAGTAACTTATACCCAACAAGACCTTTTCAAGCTCATCGAAGAGAGTACTCAACGTAGAATAAACCTTACCCTTGATCTCTTCATTTTTCACAGCGACTTCAACTGCATCGTAGTGCCTTTTCATCATTTCAGCTACGAACAACTTTATGTGTCCGTGAGATCTCTCAGCACAACATTTCTCAGCGATATCCAAAAGGGAGTCAGTTACTCCATCCATCGCAGAAACTACGATCACAATTTCATTTTCTGTGTATCTTTTGACAAGGTTTGCACAGTGAAGTATCGCATTTCCATCTTTAACACTTTTTCCTCCAAACTTCATCACGATTCTCATTTTCAAAAGCGATGTGAAATGTATAATAACTCTTTCCACATGGAACTTGCAGTCACACATCGAACCATTACAAACCTTTTAAATCTCTCCAATTGAGTTAGAACGATGATAGATGTTTGTGAAAAGTGTTACAGGGCTTTGGGATTTGGAAGATTGTCAAACGATTGCATGTTATGCTCAGGTTTACTTTACAGGATCGATGAGATCGTCGATGAGATTCTGAAAGAGCTTGAAGATTATGAGTTTGATACGTTTTTAATTGGATGTAAGAGTTACGGTAGTTTGAAGGCTCTTGAAGATTACCTAAATTTGGATGAAAGGAAGAGGTTAAAGTATCGATTTAGTAGGGAAATTTCGAGGGTATTTGCTGAAAGGAGCGGTAAAATTTATTCTAAGAATCCAGACGTCACGATTATCTATGATTTGGAAAATCTATGTTTTGAAGTTCAAATTTCACCGTTGTATATATACGGTAGATACAAGAAGAGGGTAAGAGGTTTATCTCAAACTAGATGGATCTGTAAGTTTTGTAATGGTAAAGGTTGCGAAGTTTGTGGATGGACAGGAAAGCGATACGTCTCGGTTGAGGAGATGATAACTGATCCAATGGTAAAGTTTGTAGATGGTAAGGGTGGAACGTTACACGGTGCTGGGAGGGAAGATGTAGATGCAAGGATGTTGGGAAACGGAAGACCTTTCATTGTTGAAATTCGATATCCTAAGAAGAGAAAGATAGATTTGAAGGAGCTTGAGAGATACGTGAACGATTTTTGTGAAGGTAAGGTCGTAGTCAGTGATTTGAAGTTTGCGAGCTCTAAGGACATCGAGTTTATAAAATCTGCAAGGTTTGTGAAGGTTTACAGGGTGAAGGTCTTGTTTGATGGGGAGGTAGATAAAGGGAAGATTGAAGAAGCTCTTAGGATTTTGAAGGAGAAGCAAATTCATCAGAGAACACCTGATGAATTTGCTTCTCCTTCAAAATCCTAAG
>CAZUUE010000066.1:0-5306 GCA_964623695.1 uncultured archaeon | reverse complement strand
GCCTTTGGCCTGGCTCGGCAACCCCCGCTTAAATGTTATAATACATCTTATGATTTTAACTTTTTCGATAGAAACTTTAGATTCCTCCACTTTGGTTTAAAACGCTTGTTAACTATATCGATTCGTTTTCAAGTACGCCCGAAACGTTAAATACATCATTCAATAATCATGATACAGTATGAAATTCAAGGAATTTGCGGAGTTTTGTGCGATAATCGAAAAAGTTTCTTCAACGCTTGAGATGACTGGCAGAATATCCTCCTTCCTTAGAAGGATCGAAGAAGATGTTGACCTTTACAACGTAATACACTTTTTGATGGGTAAAGTCTTCCCCCCATGGGAAGAGAAAGAGCTTGGTGTGGGTGTTGGATTGATTTACAAAGCATTGGAAAATGTCAGTGGTGTTAGTAAGAAAGAAATCGAGAAGATTGTGAGAGAGTGCGGAGATCTTGGGCTTACAGCTGAAAAGATTTTGAGAGGAAAAAGTTTAAGGAGTTTGTTCACTGAAGAACTCACGATAAGGGATGTTAAGGATATGTTTGATAAGATGGCGAGTTTGGAGGGTGAGGGAAGTCAAAAGAGGAAGATACTGATTTTAACTGGATTGTACGGTTCTTCAACACCGATAGAAGCTAGATATCTAACGAGATTGATATTGGGGGAGATGAGACTTGGTATAGGTGAGGGTATAATCAGGGATGCGATTGCGAGGGCTTGGGGTGTAGATTCTGACTTGGTTGAAAGGGCTTACATGATAGTTAACGATTTGGGAAAGGTCGCAGTCATAGCAAAGAACGATGGTAAAGAGGGATTGAGACACGTTAAGATCAATCTACACACACCTGTCAAGATGATGCTTGCTCAGGTTGGGAGCGTTGAGGACGCTTTAAGAGAGATGAAGGTTGTAGCTGTGGAGTGGAAATACGATGGCAGTAGGATTCAGGTTCATCATGGAGGGGGAAAGGTTACGATATATTCAAGAAGACTTGAAAACGTTACAAAAGCACTACCAGAGATAGTCGAAGAGATAAGGAGGTGTGTCAAAGAAGGTGTTATATTGGATGGCGAGGTTATTGCAGTTAAGGATGGGAAGCCAATGCCATTCCAAGAGGTTTTGAGGAGGTTCAGGAGAAAGCATGAAGTTGTTAAGGTAATGAAGGAAATTCCCCTCGAGGTTTACTTCTTCGATGTACTCTACAACGATGGTGAGGTGATAGATTTACCGTTAAAGGAAAGAAGGAAGATACTGGAATCTGTTGTCAAAGAATCAAAAATAATTAAAATTGCGAAACAGGTTCTTACAGATAAAAGAGATGAGATAGAGAGCGTGTTTAAGGAGGCATTGGAATTTGGGCACGAAGGCGCGATGCTAAAAAACCCGAACTCCCCCTACATTCCAGGTAAGAGAGGTAGACATTGGCTTAAGCTAAAGGAGGTTATGGAAACGTTAGATTTGGTTGTTACAGGTGGAGAGTGGGGAGAAGGTAGAAGAAGTCATCTGATAAGCTCATTCGAGTTGGCATGCCTGGACAAAAGGACAGGAAAACTCTTGGGAATTGGTCACGTTGGGACCGGTTTCACGGATGAAGATTTAGAGGAACTCACGGAGATATTCAAACCTTTAATAGTTGAAGAGAAAGGTAAAAAGATTCATTTTAAGCCTAAGATAGTCTTCGAAGTTGCATATCAGGAGATTCAGAAGAGTCCGAAGTATGAAAGTGGATTTGCGTTGAGGTTTCCCAGATTCGTTAGGTTGAGGTATGACAAGAGCGTCGAAGATGCCGATACCGTGGAGAGGGTTAAGGAACTTTACGAAATGCAGTTTTCCAAATAAATTATTCCTTAAAGACATCGAACAAAGCTATCCTTTCTCTTATCAAAAGGGGTAACTTCTTCAAACCTACTACGTTTATCTCCTCATCGGTTATTCCGTAAAGCTTCTTAACGTTTTCAATCCTCTCTTCATCCATTTTCACGACATTCCTTTCCTCAAATTTAAGATTCTCAAGTTTTCCCTCATTAAGAACTATCAAAACCACTTCGTTAATACCCTCTCCTACACAGATCTTGACAGCGTTCTTTATCTGTCTCGTCGCCGATACGTACAAAATTATCTCAAGCGGAAGTGTCTTCGCAATGTTCCTACCTTCTTTCCAGGATCTTACAGCCTTATCGACGGCAAACTTCAAAACATCAACATCTATCACGTATCTCGCATCTATTGCGACAACGTAACTTCCAAACTCGTTTAAGAATTCTTTTAATGAATCTATCTTGAGTATCCCCTGTCTTATCATATAACTCTCATGAGGGACTCCATCCTTATACCCTTGTCGGTTATATCGTATCTAAAGACGTTCTTTGGAACCATGCACCTCCTCATCTTGATTATCTTAAATCTCCTCTGTATCTCATTTTCCCTTTCTTGAAAGTCGAGTTCAAATATACCATCAACGATAGTTTTCAGCGTGTTTTCAAACCTTTTATCGGTTGAACCTTCTGTAAGAAGGACAAAGGCTATGGAATCTTCACTCTTAACCTTCCTAGAGAGTTCTTCAACGAACGAGATGACATCGCTTTCATCGTAGTTCCTTATCAGATTGTCGAGACCGTTAACGATTATTCTATCAAACCTAGACTTTGAAAGGAATATCTTTAGATACCTGAGAGGATCGTGCGTGAAGTTTTTGAGATACTTCTTAACGTCATCTACCTTCTTTGAGACAAAGCTTATGATCTTGAAGTTTTCGTTTATGTCTATCGAGAAGTAAGTCTTTATGTGCTCTATGACGTACTCTGAGAGTTCGTCCGTTGAAACGTACAAGACCTTTTCGCCCCTCTTAATCCCCTCAACTGCAAATTGGAAAGATACTATTTCTGCACCTGCTCCAGGTTTTTCTATCAAAAGGATCAGGCTACCTGATGGTATTCCGCCATTCAACTGTGAATCAAGGATAGTTATACCAGTGCTAAACCTCTTCATCGACAAACACTATTCGTAAAACTATAAAACCTTTATCTGAACATGCGTCATGAATCTCAAATTCAACAGAGAAGGTTTGATTCCTGTGGTCGTTCAAGATGTGAAAACTAGGGAAGTATTGATGCTGGCTTACGCTAACGAAGAGGCTATAAGGAGAACTTTGGAAACGGGTTACGCGCACTACTGGAGTAGGAGTAGAAAGAAAATATGGATGAAGGGTGAAGAGTCTGGAAATGTTCAAGAAGTCGTTGAAGTGAGGGTCGATTGCGACTGCGACGCTCTTTTGTACTTGGTCAATCAGAAGGGTTTCGCTTGTCACACAGGAAAATACTCATGTTTTCATAGAAAAATTGATGAATTTTTAAGATGATGTCATACCGAGACAAAAACAACAGAACGACAGAATAACTCCATTTCCTGATCAAGTCAAACAAACCTAATCCCTTCGAATCCTATAGATGGACTGACCGTGTTCTCGATCTGTCTGACATCCTTTCCAAAGGCAAAGATCCTTTTTAGTAAATCGTAGACGTTTCCGTAAATCATAGCCCTTACAGGTTCATCCTTCAAAAAGGCGTTTGAAGTTTTGAGGCTGAAGTCTCCGCTTACGGGATTCGATGTGTGGGCACCTATGAAGGAATGAACGTAAACTCCATCGAGTTCCCTTGTAACTTCCTTAAAACTTAGAATCATGTTTGTCGGTAATGTGGTTGGATAGAGATCGTCATCTCTAAATCCGTTACCTGTAGGCTCGTATCCCGATCTAATTGCATATTTAAAGTCTGTTATGTAAGATCTTAGATATCCTTCTTCAAATATAACCTTATCCTTTGTAGGAACTCCCTCATCATCAAAAGGAGCTGTGAATAATCCGTTTGGCAATTTTCCGTTATCTACGATTGTGACATCACCTACGTATCTCTCGTTGAGATTTGAAAGTGGGCTTCTACCTTTAAGAACGTTCTCAAGTGAGATCGCTGGATAGAGTGTGTAGTTCAAAATTTGATGAACCGCAATCGGTGAAAGGACAAGATCGTATGTGCCCTCTATTTTCCTTGGATTTTTCGATTCGATCGCAATCTCTGCTGCTCTCCTACCGACAAATTCAAAGTCAGCAAGACCCCTGCTCTCATCCATTTCAAATCCACTCGAATCTTCATAGACACACTCAAGATAAGCTGAGCAGAACGTCGATTTGTACTCCAAATTCACATCAAACGAGTTTCTAAGTCTTACAATCTTAAAAGAAAATTCAATCAAACCAGATGCTGGATTGACACCTAAATCAAATGCTGGAGATATCAACTCCTCAACGAAACCTTTTATCTCTTCGGGAGTCACATCTACGATCCTCCTATCGTATATCCCCTCAACCCTGCTGAAACCTCCTTTGGGAAATCTGTCAAGCCTCTCCTCAGAGACCCTTGCAAACTTTTTGGCGATTTCAATCAGATCTTTGTCAAATTCATCCGCAGTCACAAAACCTACCTTCCCATTCTCAATGACTCTAACTCCAACTTTCTTCTCCTTCCAAGTCTCCAGAACTTTGAGTTTTCCTTTTTCTATCTTTGCAGTTTTTGTTAAGCTTTCAACCTCAAATATCTCCCACTCAGTCATCTTAAGAAGTAAACCGTATGGTTGAAATAACAAACGTTTCCCATGGGCTTCCTAAATATGATGAACTCGAAGATTCTTACAGGACTAACGTCCTCGTAATTCACCCAACTTCTCAAACAGATCTCCTTCTTCTCTTTAAATCCGTCAACTCTCAAGGCGTTCGTTTGATTCATGATCACAACCTCGCAATTGTAAGATCTGACGATGCGCTCAAACCCATCCAAGCTTGAAAAGTAGAAGGTCTTGAAGTCGTTCAGATAACATGGAAGCGGCCAGTAGTCTCCAGGAGACATGAAGACACATATCCTTGAAACGTTCAAACTCTTAAGTTCCTCCCTAAATTCCTTCACATCCATACTCGTAGGCAAGTAAAGAGCAGGTTCTGCTGGATTCGTTGGATTAATTATGTTGAGTTGAATGCACGAATGAAGGAGGAATGCGACAGTCATTGCAAGAATTATGACCCTTGATCTTCCTTTGATTTCGGCTAAGCAAATTCCAGCAATGATGTAAAGTGGCAACTCCATGTGAACTATTAACCAAGGAACCTTCTCCTGAACGTACGAGTAAAAGACAAAGTTTACGATGAACCAGTAGATGGTAAAGGATTTGAATCTGTCTTCTTTCTTATATACCCATCTTGCAATTGCATAGAATCCCAATATAAGTATCGGTAGATCGTATAAAAGTAGGAGAGGTATGTAGT
>CAZUUE010000065.1:0-5368 GCA_964623695.1 uncultured archaeon | reverse complement strand
CGAGATTCATCCTATTTTTATTCAATATACTTTATATTTTCACACGGTCAGTTAGCAACATTTTGTGAATAAGCTACGGTTTCTTAAATGAAACGATCGGACATTAAAATTGAAGATCTACAAGTCTTTTAAATCTATCACAGGGATGAACACCCGTTTTACAATACTCTTCAAAATGCTTTAGCCACTTCGGATAAATTGGACTTTCCTCTATAAACTTGACAAAGTTCTTCAGTTGATTTACGGTTTTTTCATGCAGAACATGTTCTATCGTGCATGCATCACTCTCCGCTATATCTCTCGGAACACCTAGGGCTGTTAGGAACTTCACAAGTATCTCTCTCCTCTCCTTAACATCCATAGCTATGTTTTTTCCTTTCTCAGTTAAAGTGACGAACAACCTCTTTCTGTATATCACGTAACCTTCCTTAGATAGTTTTTCAAGCATTTCTGAGACTGTCGCAGGTTTAACTTTAAGAGCGTTCGCAATCTCCTTAACCCTTGTAAAGCCCTTATCTTTACAAAGTTCGTATATGGCTTCGAGATAGTCTTCAAATCTGTTTCTCATCTATCATCACCTTCATTGCCAATCCTCTCCCTATCACAAACTTTGTCCCGTTCACCGAAATAAGCATGGCACAACCTCTGTTTCCTAAAACAACAACCTCCTTACCTGGAACTATGCCCATCGCCATGAGCTTTCTCATCGCACCCCTTCCACCCATGACATCTTTAACTACACCCCTTGAACCCTCTGGTAACATTGCAAGTGGAATTAGGCTCATCGAAATTAGGGTATCCTAACAATATAAATTTTTTTCGTTTTACCTAAATCATCCGTAAAGACTTTTTAACCTCAGATTAATTTTATCTATGTTTAAACTTTTAAAGAAGCTGAGCGATGCGCATGGGATAAGCGGTTACGAAGATGAAATTAGAGATATAATCAAATCTGAGCTTGAGAGTTACGTTGATGAAATCAAGACAGATAAACTTGGAAACCTGATTTGCATAAGGAACGGTAATGAGTTCAAAGAGATGGTGTGTGCTCACATGGATGAAATAGGTTTCATGGTTAAGAGTATAGATGAAAAGGGTTTCATAAGATTCGCGCCAATTGGAGGTTGGTTCAGTCAGATTGTCTTAGGTCAGAGAGTTGTTTTACATGGAGAAAGGGGGAAAGTTTTTGGTGTAGTTGGTTGCAAACCTCCGCATGTGATGAAGGATGAGGAGAGGAAGAAGGCTGTTGAAATTAAAGATATGTTCATAGATGTGGGTGCTGAAAGTAAAGAAGAAGTTTTAAATATGGGAATCGATGTTGGAACTCCGATAACGATTGATAGAGAACTCGTAAAGATTGGAAATAGAGTGACTGGAAAAGCCTTAGATGATAGGGTTGGTTTGGCTGTGATGATTGAAGCTTTAAAGATGACCGAGAGCGATGCAACAATATACGCTGTTGCTACAGTTCAAGAGGAGGTTGGATTAAAAGGTGCAAGAGTTTCAGCTTTTGCAATAGAGCCAGATGTAGCTTTGGCCTTGGATGTTTGCGTTGCGACTGATTTTCCGGGTGCAGAATCAACGTACATGGATATAAAACTCGGTAAAGGTCCGGCTATAACTATAGTTGATGCCAGTGGTAGGGGTTTAATTGCCGCAAAGAATGTCGTTAGGTGGTTGAAAGAGACTGCAGAGAAGTACGATATACCTTACCAGCTTGAAGTTGCCGAGGGTGGAACTACGGATGCAACTGCAATTCAACTTACAAAATCTGGAATTCCATCCGGTGTCGTTAGTGTTCCTGCGAGGTACATACACAGTCCAGTTGAGATCGTAGATATGAGAGACGTTGAGAATTCAGCGAAGTTGGTTGCAAGGGCTTTGGAAAGTTGTTTGGAGTATTTTAGAGATTGAAATCGAATATGAAGGTTGAAGATACCTACTGTGAAGCCTTTGATGGTATATACACACGCTTGATCGTGACGGCAAAATACAGATATCTACTTAAGAAAGCTGTATACGGTTCCACATCGCTACCTTCGGCAGTCTTCGGTGAGTCCGAAGCTGGAATTGAGAAATGGTTGAGTCCAGAGGAAACTCCAGATGGAAGGATTGGAGCTGTTATTCAGATATGGGTTCCAAAGACGAGAAATTTCATGGAGGTTTTGTTAAGAGAGATGGGTAAGAGAATAAGGCAAGGAATACTTGTCGTTCCTACTACAAGGGTTTTTAATGCATGTAACGGTGAGAAGATAGATGTTGAGGTAAATGTAGGAAGATGTGGAGATGGATACGAATGGTTTGAGGAAAGATGGGGTAGGGAAATTATAGTTATCCCGATAATGTTTGGTGAATTCGTCATAGAGCGGTATATATGTTACTCTGAGGGTGTAGCTGGAGGTAACATCTGGTACTTCTGTGAGAGTGAAGAGTCCGCATTGGAAGTTGGTGAAAGGGCTGTTGAGGCTTTGAGAGACGTTGAAGGAGTCATAACACCATTTGACGTATGCTCCGCTGGCTCAAAGCCGGAGACAAAATATCCAGACATAGGGCCGACTACAAACCATCCTTACTGCCCAACGCTTAAGGACAAAATACCAGATTCAAAAGTGCCTGAAGGTGTGAAAGCAATTCCAGAGATAGTAATCAACGGAGTAAACTTGGAAGCTGTGAAAAAAGCTATGAAGATATGCATAGAAGTTGGTAACAATGTTGAAGGAGTCGTTAAAATTTCAGCTGGTAATTACGGAGGTAAGCTTGGAAGATACAAGATTTATCTTAGAGAGTTAATAGAATAGACAAAATACTTCTCATATCATTCATTCGACGATTTCTTCAAGCTCATCTGGAGCTTTAGCAAACTCCTTAAGGCATTCAAACTCCATGAAGTGTAACTTAGCCAAGACAACCATCACGTGCAAAGGATCGCCAAAGTCGTAATCCTTCAATTTTTTCATCCTGTCGCATTTCACTACAGGATCATCGCTTCCAGCTCTTGCAATCCCTACAGCAAAGAGTTCTCCAACGTCACCTGTTTCCATTAAAATGTCCACGGCATCTCTTATGGTCATGGGCTTTGGATGTAAATCTAAGAAGAGAAGCGTATGCGCATTAATACTTAAATTTTGCATTATCACATCTAATGGAGTCTTAGATTTCATCCAGCTTATCGTGGCAGATTTTCCAAATTTATAATTGT
Organism: uncultured archaeon; assembly: GCA_964623695.1. Taxonomy (GTDB): domain Archaea; phylum Halobacteriota; class Archaeoglobi; order Archaeoglobales; family Archaeoglobaceae; genus Archaeoglobus_B. Next base: position 2,169 of record CAZUUE010000065.1, on the reverse strand, counting down.
GCAATCCAGTTAAACTGCATACAGCGTTGATTATACTTCCAGCGTTGATGATTTTAGTCTTTATACCCTTTTTCTCAGCTTCAAGCCTTAAAGCCGAATGCGTTGTTGCTATCATGGGATCTCCAGGTGTTAATATGGCTACAGTTTTGTCTTTGGCTTTCTCAATAAGCCACCTGCTGTTTTCCTCTAAATCACTCCTCTCCAAAACCTTGATCTCTCTTCCAATGAACCTCTTTATTTTATCTAAGTTCGTACCCATGAGTTTTGAAGTGTAGAATTCAATGTAGACTTCGTCAGCTTCTCTTGCAATCTCAAGTCCTTTACATGTTATGTCTTTCTCATCCCACAAACCCATGCCGATGAATACAAGCATGAATGACATGTATTGAAGGTTGAATAGAGTTTTCTGTTACCAGATAATACAATATAGATAAAAATATATTATCATATAAATATTTTAAAGATGTCGGCTATTAATTTAGCTGGATTGAATAATTTTGTTGCAACATAGTAATGTAACGATTTGTCGATATTGGCTGTCACTAATGAAAGCATCGTAAGACAGATTATGAACTTATTGATAGGTTTGAAAGTGAATATTTGAAAATGAGCATAAAATTGAGATATAGCGAGATAAACAATTTAAAATCTGAATTGTTCTTTTCATAGACGATGGACATAGTTCAAGAGATCAAAAGACTCGAAGAAGAAATAAGGAGGACACCTTACAACAAAGCTACGGAGCATCACATAGGCAGATTGAAAGCCAAACTTGCAAAACTAAAGGAGGAATTGGAAAGGTGTAGGCAGAGGAAATATAAGAGCCAAGCTTTTTCTTTGAAAAAAGAGGGAGATGCAAGCGTTTTCTTAGTTGGACTTCCATCAGTTGGTAAGTCAACTCTGCTAAACGCATTGACTGGAGCAAAGAGTGAAGTTGCAGATTACGATTTCACAACATTAAAACCAGTCCCAGGGATGTTGGAGTATAAGGGTGCGAAGATTCAGATCGTTGATGTTCCTGGCTTGATAGAAGGGGCTTCGAAGGGAAAGGGTAGGGGGAGAGAGGTTTTAAGCTTCATCAGAAATGCAGATCTGATTGTAATAATTGCAGATGTCTTCACGATCTATCAGATAGATGTCATAAAGAAAGAGTTGTACGAAGCTGGGATACGCTTGGATCAAAAACCTCCAGAAGTTGTCATAAAAAAGAGAGACAGAGGTGGAATTAAGGTCACATCTACAGTTCCGCTTTCAATAGACGAAAAGACTGTAGTGGAGATTCTAAAGGAGAACAGAATTCACAACGCAGATGTGATAATCAGAGAGGATTTAACGGTTGATAGGCTGATAGATGCTGTTTTGAGCAACAGGGTTTACATACCATCGATAACGGTTGTAAACAAGATAGACCTTTATCAGCCAGAACTGCCAGATGAAGTTATTCCGATATCAGCTGAGAAACGCATAAACCTCGATATACTCAAGGAGAAGATATACGAAAAGTTGGAGTTCATCAGGATATATCTAAAGCCTCCTGGTGGCAAAGCTGACCTAAAGGAACCGTTGATAATGCGTAGAGGTGCTACGATTGCGGATGTATGCAGAAAGCTTCACAGAGGTATGCTTGAGAGCTTTAGGTATGCTAAGGTTTGGGGTAAGTCCGTGAAGTATCAGGGACAGAGGGTAGGCTTGAATCACGTGCTTAAGGACGAGGATATAGTGACAATTTACGCTTAAATTAGACCAAGAAAGTTTATAAAAACAGCTACGAAAACAAAGTATGGCTTTGATAATTCGGAGTGAAATCGAAAAAGATGATCTAAATCCACCAAATACAGCACCTGTATGTGTTCTTGTTAATCCTAAGTATCTAAGTGGAACATACTATGAGTTAGAGGTTGGCTGTAAGATTGTCGGAAAAATTTTAAAGTTACAAGTTGGAACCGACAAGATAGAAGAAGTTGAAGGCATGAATATAGAACTGATTTATGGTGGACAAATACTTTATGATACGCTATTTTTCACTACAAACTGTTGGAGTAAATTAAGAGAGTTTGGCGTTACAGTTGGTGCTTTAATTACCATAAAGCTTGAGAAGGGGTTCAGCAGATGTTCGCATTGATGAGCGAACATCCGCTTTGGGACACATCAACCTCAACTCCCTCAGGG
>CAZUUE010000064.1:0-5400 GCA_964623695.1 uncultured archaeon | reverse complement strand
GATATTTCCTCCTCTCCGAAGCCATATCACACTTAATATATCCAACCAGCTTCGCTATTCACACTGTCAGTCTAGAAGATTTGAAAAGAAAAATGGAAAAGTTCAGAATTGATTGGTCACGAGCTTTAAGAAAAATGATTATTGAAGAGGAAATTCAAAATTTAGAGAGACTTAAAGAGATTGTACCTAGAGGCCAAATGACTGAGAATGTTTTTGAGCTTAGTGAAAGAGTAAGCAGCCCTGTCAACTTAACCACATCAAGTGATTGTAATAGAGCATGAACAGCTTGCAGAACGAATTCAATTTACGACTGGCTTTTTGGCTGTAATTGAGCGGAAGAATATCTTAATGCGCTGCTTGAAAGAAGAGAACGAAGCTTCAACTGGACTACGCTTACCGAAAGGTTTCGTACTCAAACTCCAGATTTAAGCTCTCAAGAGCTCTTTTCAGCCAAGCTTTATCTATAACGAATTTTAGGCATATTCTCGCAGTATTTCATCTTTCACGAAAGATTTCGCGTATAGACTTTCATGAGAATTAACTCGTTTCTTTCAACGTCTACGGCTGAGAAAACGTAATATCGCCTTCTGTTAGCCTTAACAACGGTTTCATCCAACGCTATCAAATTCCTAGGCTTCTTCTCTGTCGAAATCGGTAATTTTTGCTCAAACTTCTTTATCCACTTCTAGATAGCTGTGTGAGAAACCGGATAAATTTCCGAAAGGATCTTAGCAGTTCTTCTCGTCAAAGTTTGAATTTAAGTTGCTATCCCAAGTATTCTTACCTCAGTAGGTATCCTTTCTCGCTCAAACAATTTCAGCTCCTCTATAAGCTTCCTAAGCTTCATCAAAATCAATTGAAATATATTTCAGGATGGTAAAGTTTACGGGTCTTCCTGCCATTACAGAAAGGCTTTAATAGCTTTTTAAGTAGCATTGAACGTTCATGAGGATTGCATACAAGTTAGCATATGTCGGGACGAACTTTCACGGATTTCAATATCAACCAAACGTTAGGACTGTTACGGGTGAACTGTTCAAAGCATTCAGATCTCTTGGAATAGATGTAAGGAAAGCAAAGTTTAGGTGTGCTGGAAGAACCGATGCCGGAGTTCACGCGTTTGGGCAGGTGATAGCACTTAACGTCGAAAAGACAACTTTTCCAAGAATTCTGAACGCTCACCTCCCTAACGACATAACGGTTTGGGCTTGGAGTGAGGTCGATGAAGATTTTAATCCGAGAAAGGCTAAGAGAAGGATTTACATGTATGTCCTTCCAGCTGAGAAGTATGACATCTCGGCGATGAGAAAGGCTTGTAAGCTTCTCATAGGAACACACGACTTCTCAAATTTCACCAAGAGGTTTGGCGAGAGGAGGTGCGTGAGAACAATTTACGATGTTGAGCTTAGGGTGAACGGTGGCTTCGTCATACTTGAAATGGTTGGTAACGCTTTCACTTGGAACATGGTCAGATGCATAGTTTCTGCTTTGAGTGAGGTTGGAATGGGTCACAGAAGTCTGGATTGGTTTAAAGAAATGTTAAATCCAGATAGACACCGAGAAAGGATAGAACCGGCTCCTGCTTACGGTTTGATACTGAAAGACGTTGAATATGAAGATGTTGAGTTTGAAGTTGATGAATACGCTTGGAACACTTTAATGCAGAGGATAAAAGAAATTGTAGAGTTCCATGGAACAATGTTCAAGCTCTTTTCAAGTTTTAAGCCTTTATCTGATCTGGATTGAATCCCCTCTTGATCAAGAGATCCTTCACCTTCAGTATATGATTACCTTGAAGCTCTATTATGCCATTCTTAACTGTTCCACCACATGCGAGTTTTGTCTTTAAGAACTTTGCAAGCTCTTCAAGGTTTATCTGAGAACCGTCTATTCCCTCGATCAGTGTCACCTCCTTTCCGTATCTCCTCTTCACTACTCTTATGATTATCTGCTGTTGTTCTTTCGCCACCTCTTCACAAACGCATATGTCCTTTGGAAGCCCACAAACAGGACATATATCACTCATCTCAACATTCACCTTTATTCAACATTTCACAACAACAATTTTAAGTTTTCGGTGATTCACGATATGGTTCCCGAAATCGTTTGTAAGATATGGGATAAATACAAGCTTCAGGAGAACGTCAGGAGGCATTGCATAAAGGTTATGGAGGTTTCGATGAAAATAGCTGAGAAGTTAAAAGACAGGTACGATATCGATACCGAAGCTTTAAAGATAGGAGCTTTACTCCATGACATCGGTAGATCCTTCACACACGGTATTGATCACTTCGTATATACAGGTGAGATACTTAGGAAGGAGGGTTTGAGCGAGAGAATCGTTAGGATTGCGGAGAGGCATTTTTCATGTGGAATTACAAAGGAGGAGGCAAAGAAGCTTGGTATAGATGTTGACAGGGATTTTGTTCCAGAGACAATCGAAGAGAAGATAGTTTGCATGGCGGACAAGCTCGTTAAGGATTGCGAGGAAACCACGTTTGACGATTTCATGAAGAGGCTTCACAAACTTAAAAGGAAATTTCCAGAAACGTCGTGGTTCACAGATAAAACAATAGAAAGAGCTTTGAAGCTGAAGGATGAGCTAAGTCTGTGATAGCTGGGATAGATGTTGGAAAGAGGAAGAGTTACATGGCCGTCATCGAAGGTGAAGAAGTGACATACATTGGAGAACCCAGATTTGACATTCCTTTGAAATTTGTCGGAATAGATGCACCCCTAACCATGCCGAAAAGTGGATTCTTTAGAGAGTGTGAGAGAAAGCTTCAAAAGATTGGTATAGTTGTCATTCCACCGATATTCCTTAGAGATATACATGAGATAGGTGTCAGATTTATGGAGAGGTTTAGATCTATGGGTGTGGAAGTGTTCGAGGTTTATCCCTATGCAACTCGATACATATTGGGAATGAGATACAGCAAGAAAAAGAGAGAAGGAAGATTAAAGATCCTGGAGGGCCTCAGTAAATACTTGAAGTTTCCTTACACCGAAGATCACAACGAGATCGACGCTATCATTTCAGCTCTAACGGTCAAGTTCTATTTAAATGGTAAAGGTGAGAACATCTGCGGTGAAGATGGATGCATAACTGTGCCGATGATGCAACGTTGATATATAAATTTATATATATTTAGCAAGGTAACTGTATTTGCACATACTAAATATACAAAAACTAAAAATAATTTATATGTATGCGATTTTACCAACATCAGTTAGATCGATGAATCACGATCATGTTAACTAATAAGGTACGAATCGATACAACCACCAAAAGATCTCCATCGCTCTTTTAAGATTTAACAAGTATCGTTGAGCTTATTCAACGATCTCGATACCTTTAAATCCTCTGATGTAACCGACAACAATTCCCCTTTTCCTTGCCAATCTTTTCAATTCTTTATCGTTTGTTATTAGAACACATCCCTTAGATATTGCAAGCTCCATGAGAGCTGTGTCTGTTCCATGTGCATCTACATCGACGACTTCACAGAACTTCTCGATCAAATTTAAGGCAAACTTTGAGGCAAATAATTCTTTTCCGCTTTTAATTCTTTTCAGTTCATCGACAACCTTCGATGGAACGTAAAACTTAACAAATCCCATTTCTTTAAGTTGTGTAAATATGTCCAACTTCTTTAGGTATGAATGCAAAAAGACGTTTGTGTCTATCACAGCACATCTCATGTGATCTCTCCGGCTCCGATCAGTCTCCATCTACCTCCAACTCTCCTGCTTATCGCAACCCTATTTCCTATCTCAGCACAAACTGGTCTTCTCAACTTTACCTCGACTACATCGTCTCTAACAGATGTTACGTTTGAAACTGTTATAGCTGTACCAACGACCAACATCAACTCTTCGTTCACTCTGATCTTTTCAACCTTCACATCTTCCTCAAGACCGACGACCCTTTCGAGAAGTCTAACATCCATTGAAAACTCATTCAAGACATCTGGAAGATGATCCGGTAACCCTAAAACGTTCCCAACGAGCTTATCGCTCTTCGTCAAGAATGGATCGAGATTTGTTGCGACACCTATCAAACCACCTGGTGTTGCTTCATCGACATGCCTACCAGATGCCATTATGCTTACAACCTCACTCCTCAGAGGCTTCCATCTTTTACCCTCCTTTATCCCAGGTCTTATCTCAATTTCCTCACCAACTTTCAACTTACCTCTCGCAAGGGATCCCCCAACTACACCACCGACAAGTTCCTCTGGTTTTGTCCCTGGCTTATTAACATCAAAGCTCCTCGCGATGTGCATCAAAGGAGGTGATTTTAAATCTCTCTCTGGAGTCGGAATAGTCTCTTCTATTGCCTGAATTATTGCATCAATGTTTATCCTCTGTTGTGCAGAAATTGGAATTATTGGTGCATTCTCTGCAATCGTTCCCTCTATGAACTCCTCAATTTCCCTGTAGTTCTCAAGGACTCTCTCTTTACTTACGGTGTCTATCTTGTTCTGTGCTATGACTATCTTATCTACACCTATTATATCCAAAGCCATGAGATGCTCTCTCGTTTGAGGTCTGGGGCATCTTTCGTTTGCTGCTATAACCAAAACTGCTCCATCCATCAAAGCAGCACCACTCAGCATAGTAGCCATTAGCATCTCATGCCCTGGAGCATCTACGAACGAAACAGTCCTGAGTATCTCCGTTTCAATCCCGTGAATAGGACAAAACCTTTCGGTTGTGTACGCTTCAGGATCTTTACACTCTGGACACTTCCTAAAAGTTGCATCCGCATATCCCAACTTAATGGTTATACCTCTCTTTAACTCTTCGCTGTGCCTGTCAGCCCAAACACCAGTTAAAGCATAAACCAACGTTGTTTTACCATGATCAACGTGACCAACCATTCCTATGTTTACCTCTGGGAGGGGCTCCATGATGAAGTTTCGATGGGAGATACTTAAAGTCATCGGGTAGTGTTGCAATTACTTTGATGAAGTATCCAAATCATGCGTGGTAACGAGTTACAACGATCATCGTTTAAACTTCTTCTCAATCTCTTCGATCTTCATCTTAAGTGAGATCATATCCCTGTAAATTGGAAGTGTCATGTAAACGTTCAAAGCCAGAGTTAAAGCTGTCTTGTCTCTGGTGACGTTTAGAACTCCTTCTATAAAATTTGAAAGTTCACTTAAACACTTCAAAGCAAGTTTTAGATCTCCAGATCGATACACATCTAAGAACTCCCTAACTCTGCCAATTATTATTGCATCCATGCAGTCACAAGAGTTGAAATCGATTTAAAGCTTGTCTGACCTCCTCCCCGCCATGAACAGTAGATGACAAAGTTGGCAATTAGGCTAACCTAAATAGGGTTAAAAATTTTTATTTGATTTTGAAATTTTCTCTGAATTTTTATTTCAG
>CAZUUE010000063.1:0-5415 GCA_964623695.1 uncultured archaeon | reverse complement strand
GAGAAAAGAAGGTTTTGCAGAGGTTGGCTGAGATGTGATTTGGTAAGGACCCTAATTCCTCTCCTTATTTAGATTTTTACCTGCCAACATACTTTCGGAACTACTGTTTAGGGCGGGGAGGAGGTCAACTACCTGTTACTTTTTTGTACCAGAAGATCTGCCAATTCCTTGACTTCATCAACTTCCCCAAGCTCTTCACCTTTAAGACATCTCAGAAACAGATCTTCGTTGAACGGTATTTCAGAGATCGCATCGACGTTCTTTCTCATTATCTCAGCAAACCTCTCATCCAACTTGTTCAAGACAAAGAATATGGGCTTTTCAACCTTCATATCCCTTATCCTCTTTGAGAGTTCTATAGATTCGTAAGTTGGATCCAGGACAAATAAAATCAAATCGCACCCTTCCTCAATCCCTCTACCGATATGCTCGACACCAGCATCTGTATCTACGATCACAAACTCGTTATAATCAAGCTTTAAACCGATCAAAAACTCTCTTAAGATCGCTCCAATCGGACATGCACAACCTTCTCCAAATCTGTGAATCTTCCCAATACACACGAGCCTCAATCGATCTTTAACGCTTACAAATTCCTCGGGGATGTCATCGATCCTCTCAATCTTCAACTCCTTTATCCTCTCAAAGACCTCCTTCCTACTACCAAACAGATCCATCAATTCTCTTGGCCTCTTCAAGCCTAAGAACCTGTGTAAACTTAGATTAGATTCATCTCCATCAACAACCAAGACCTTAAAGCCCCTTTTTGCCAACTCCTTTGCAATCAAGGCTGTCAACGTGCTCTTTCCACTTCCACCCTTACCGCAAACGACAACCTTCACACGATATCGATCGTGAAGGGAATAAAAACACTATCGGAATAGATATATAACAACGGAGATATTATGATACTATGCCACATTCTGACAAATACTGGCAGAGAGAGGAAATCTTGTCGAAGGAAGAGCTTAGGGAAATTCAACTGAAGAGGTTGAGATGGGTCGTTAGACACGCTTATCATAACGTTCCTTTTTACAGAAGAGCTTTCAAAGATGTTGGCGTTCATCCGGATGACATAAAGAAACTTGAAGATGTTTCAAAGCTACCCTTCACAACTAAAGAACACCTAAGAGACAACTATCCTTTCGGTCTCTTCGCCGTTCCGATAAAAGATATCATAAGAATTCACACATCGAGTGGAACGACTGGAAGGCCAAAGGTTGTAGGATACACTGCAAAAGACCTGGAAAACTGGATAAACATGTGCGCGAGATGCCTCTATATGGCAGGTATAAGGAGGAACGACGTGTTTCAAAACATGGTGAATTACACGCTTTTCACGGGTGGCTTGGGATTTCACTATGCAGCCGAGAGGATAGGTGCAATGGTTATTCCGTCTGGAACTGGAAACACGAGGAAACAGATTCAGTTAATGCTCGACTTGGGAACTACAGCGATACATTCAACACCCAGCTACGCTTTGCACATAAAGGAGGTTGCTGAGGATATGGGGAAAGATCCGAGCGAAATTGGATTGAGAATAGGTTGCTTCGGTGCAGAACCTTGGAGCGAATCTTTAAGAAAGAAGATAGAAGAATCTTTTGGCTTGGAAGCTTTTGACAGCTATGGGTTGAGTGAGATGAATGGTCCTGGCGTAGCGTTTGAATGTGAAGAACACGACGGTTTGCACATTTGGATAGATCACTACTTAGTTGAGATAGTTGATCCTAAGACTGGAGAGGTTTTGAGTGAAGGTGAAAAGGGAGAGCTTGTTCTGACTCCGCTTACAAAGGAAGCGTTACCGTTGATAAGGTACAGAACGGGTGACATAACTTTTCTGATGGACGACGAATGTTCATGCGGAAGGACGCACCCAAAGATTCACAGAATAGTTGGAAGGACTGACGACATGATGATCGTTAGGGGTGTAAACGTATTTCCAAATCAAATCGAACAAATACTGATGAACGTTCCAGAGGTGGGTGACAACTATCAGATAGTTTTGACAAAAAGGGGAGCTTTGGATGAGATGATTGTTAGAGTTGAGATAAAGGATGAGTTTTTTACTGGAGAACTTTCAGATCTTGAAAGGATTAAGAGGAAGATTGAAAGTCATTTGAGAGAGGAGATTGGAATTAGAGTTGGGGTTGAGCTTGTTGAAAAGGGGACTTTGGAGAGGTTTGAGGGGAAGGCGAAGAGGATAATCGATTTGAGAAACCCTAAAACTTATATCTCTTAATAAAATTCTTAAAGCCATGAACATCCATGTCCAGAGACTGACTCAGATACCCATCGAAAGACAGAAAGTCGAGATAGTCGAGAGGAAGGGTGTTGGACATCCAGATTCTTTGGCCGATGGAATTGCGGAATCCATGAGCAGAGCTTTGAGTAAGGAATACATCAAGAGATTTGGAATCGTTTTACATCACAATACAGATGAAACGCAGATCGTGGCCGGAAGTTCAAAACCTTCTTTTGGCGGTGGTGAGATTGTTCGCCCAATATTCATTCTTCTCGTCGGAAGAGCTACAAAGGAGTTTGAAGGTAATTGGATTCCGACCGATAAGATCGTCTTAAAGGCTGCAAAGGAATACATAAGAAGTACGATGGCAAATCTCGACCCAGATGAAGATATTGTGTTCGATGTTAGGATTGGAGAAGGTAGCACGAATTTACAGGATGTATTCATGAGGAAGAAAGGTGGTGTACCCCATGCAAACGATACATCTTTCGGAATAGGATTCGCACCACTCACGGAAACTGAAAAGATAGTTTACAACGTTGAAAGGAGGATTTATAAGGAGTTCAGAAAGAAAGAAAAGGCTGTTGGGGAGGATGTGAAGGTGATGGGTTTAAGAGAAGGAGACAAGATAACTTTGACAGTTGCATGTGCAACCGTCGACAGATTTCTAAGCAACTTAAAAGATTACATAGCCGTAAAGGATTCTTTGAAACTTTGGATCGAAGATATAGTTAAAGAATACACAGATAGATGCGTTGAGGTTCATGTGAACACGGCAGATGACTATGAGAGAGGATGCATATACCTAACCGTAACCGGGACATCCGCTGAATGCGGCGACGATGGGAGTGTTGGGAGAGGGAACAGATGTAACGGACTCATAACACCTTACAGACCAATGAGTCTGGAAGCTTCGGCCGGTAAAAATCCTATAAACCATGTAGGAAAGATATACAACGTTCTTGCAAATTTCATCGCAAGAGACTGTTACGAAAACGTTGAGGGTATCGAGGAGGTTTACGTGAAGATATTGAGTCAGATAGGTAAGCCCATAAACGAACCAAAAGCTGTAGATATTCAGATAATTCCGAAGAATGGATACGAGGTTGAAAGGATGGAGAGGTCAGTTGTTGAGATTACTGAGAAGTGGTTAGAAGACATCGGAAAGGTAACCGATAAGCTGATCAACGGTGAGATCGATGTCTTTTAATAATCTTGTGTGAACTTCAATCATGATAGTTGCGGTTCCAAACAAGGGTAGGTTGAGCGATCCTTCTCTTGAGTTATTGAGAGAAGCTGGAATAAGGATTGAGAGCGTCGAGAGAAAACTCATAGTTCCAACGAACAATCCAAACATAAACGTTCTCTTTGCAAGGGCGAGGGACATACCACACTACGTTTCAAGTCGTTCTGCAGATGTCGGAATCACTGGATACGACATGGTCGTTGAGTCCGGTGTTGACGTTGAAGTTTTGCTTAAGTTAGGATTTGGGAAGGCTAAGCTCGTGATTGCCGTTCCGGTTGATTCAGAATTGAGATCGGTTGAAGATTTGGAAGGTAAAAGGGTTGCTACGGAATTTAAGAACATAGCTGAGACTTTTTTTAAGGAGAGAGGCTTGAAAGTTAAGGTGGTTGAGGTCAGCGGAGCATGTGAGAATGCACCTTACATAGGGATCGCAGATGCGATATTGGATCTGACTTCAACTGGAACGACTTTGAGGGTAAACAATTTGAGGGTTGTCGAAGATGTGTTAGAGACGGAAGCTGTTTTGATTGCAAACAAGGATGTCGTTGAAGATTTTGAGGTTAAAGCTTTGGTGACATCGATTAAGGGAGTTCTGAACGCAAAGGGTATGATGTATCTCATGATGAACGTTCCCAAGGATGTCTTGGAGGATGTGAAGAAGATAGTTCCAGGGCTTAAGGGACCAACTGTCATGAAGGTTGAAGACGGAGAAATGTTAGCAGTTCATGTCGTCGTTCAAGAGGACAAACTCTTTGAAGTTTTGGAGAGGTTGAAGAAGGTTGGTGCGAGAGACATACTGATAATACCGATACAGAGACTTATATATTGATGTTGATAGTAATTAAGTGTGTTCGCAAGACATAAGTATAAGTTGAATTTAGTTGAGTTATGAGACATCCCGCAGTTGCTGGAACATTCTATCCGTCAAGCAGAGAGTCTCTCTTGTCGATGCTCAGAGAGTTTGTAAGTCACAATCCAGATCAATCTGTGATTGCATGTGTTTCTCCGCATGCCGGTTACGTCTATTCTGGAAGAACTGCCGGAAAGGTTTATTCTCTGATTCCGCATGTAGAGACTTACGTTATAATAGGTCCGAATCATACAGGTTACGGTTCATCCGTTGCACTCTCTACCGATACATGGAAAACACCGCTGGGTGAGGTTGAGATAGATTTAGACTTCGTCGATGCAATGCCAAAGAAGATCGTGGATTTGGATGAAACTGCACATAGATTTGAGCATTCGTTGGAGGTTCAGGTTCCTTTCCTTCAATACATAAACACGGGTAAGACTTTCAAGATCGTTCCTATATGTTTAGGATTGCAGGATGAAGAGACAGCAAGAGAGGTTGCTGATGAGATACTGTCTGCAAAGGAGGAGACTGGTAAGGATGTTGTCCTGATAGCATCGTCGGATATGCATCACTACCTACCAGATGAGGAGTGCAGAGCAAGGGATAAAACCGTCATAGATTCAATCCTATCTATGAACGTTTCAAAGTTTTACAATACAATATACAGGATGCAGGCGAGCGTATGTGGATACGGTGCGATAGCCGTTGCAATGATCTATTCAAATCGCTACAATGCCGAAGCTAAGCTTGTAGATTATTCAACGAGTGGCGACGTTGAACCCATGGCTGAAGTCGTCGGATACGCTGGAATAGTATTTAGAGTGTAATTATGAAGGGCTACGAGAAGCTTGCAAGTATCTTGGGAGTTGAGCTTGATCAGGATATATGTAATGTAAGGGAAAAACTCAGAAATGCTATCTACAAGAGATTTGACAGCAGAAGTTTGAACGTTTTGGAAAGTCTCTCTGTCATAGAACTTCCGATAAACATAGAAGTAGCTGAGAAGATTTACGACTTAAATTCAATAGATGAATTTTTTGACTTTGGATTGATTGAGAGGAGAGGGAACTATCT
>CAZUUE010000062.1:0-5432 GCA_964623695.1 uncultured archaeon | reverse complement strand
AGAGAAAAGAAGGTTATTCAGAAATTATCAGAGTGGTGAGATGGAGAAGACCATAAAACCTTAAAAATATGTAAATTTTCATGATGTTAATGCTCGTTGAAGCTCTCAGAGAGGTCGGTATTGAGAGGCTGAACGATCTTCAGAAGTTTGCAATTCCAAAGGTAGCTAAAGGTGTAAACGTTTTAATCACAGCTCCTACTGGTAGTGGTAAGACTGAATGTGCCGTAATTCCCATCCTCAACAAGATGCTCAAGATAAAGTGCAAAGGAATTACGTTCCTATACATAACACCTTTAAGGGCTTTGAACAGGGATATGATCAGAAGGCTCAGAAAACTTGCAAGTAAATTGGGTTTCAGTGTTGCAGTTAGGCACAGCGATACGACAAATGCCGAGAGAAGGTTGCAGTCTCTCAAACCACCTCAAATACTTATAACAACTCCAGAAACTTTTCAAATACTCTTCTTAGGTAAGAGGTTAAGAGAATCTCTTAGAAATGTTAAGTTTGTAGTTGTAGATGAAATTCATGAGCTTGCAGATTCAAAGAGAGGAGTTCAACTCATTGTAGCTTTGGAGAGGCTAAAAGAGATTACAGATTTTCAAATAATAGGCCTGTCAGCTACGCTTAGCAATGCAAAGGAAGTTGCAAGGTACTTTGGTATTGAAAATGTTATAGAGTGGAAAGGTGATAAGGTTTACGAGTTCAGGGTCGTCTTCGGAGAGGACAAGATGTATGAAATCCTGAAATCTCACAGATCTGCTTTAATATTCACGAATACAAGGCAAACATCTGAAGCTCTTGGTTTAAAACTTAAGAAAGATCTGAATGTCGAGGTTCACCACAGCTCCCTATCCAGGGATGTTAGGGTTGAAGCTGAAAAGAGGTTTGTAAATGGTGAGCTGAAAGCTTTGGTTTGCACGAGTTCAATGGAGCTTGGGATAGATGTTGGGCACGTTGATGTTGTTGTCCAGTTTAACAGTCCGAGAGAAGTTAGAAGACTAATTCAGAGAGTTGGTAGGGCTGGACATAGACTTGAAGAGGTTTCAAAAGGATACATAGTTACAAATAACTTCGATGACATCTTAGAATCCTGGGCAATAGTTAAAAGGGCTGAAGATTGTAAAATAGAGCCCGTAAAACTCTACAGAATGTGTTTGGATGTTTTAGCCAATCAGATCATTGCGATGATTTTGGAAGGCTACAAGCCAAACGAGATCTATGAGATAATTAAAAGAGTTGAACCTTACAAGGATCTGAGTTACGATGAGTTTAACTTTGTCTTGGAATTTCTGGAGAGAAACGGTTTGATTAAGGATGGAAGGGTTACCAGGACTGGTAGAAGACACTTCTATGAAAACATCTCGATGATACCTGATGAGAAGAAGCTTAAGGTAGTTGATATAACAACGAACAGAGTCATAGGTTACCTAGATGAGGGTTTTTACTTTGAATACGGTGTGTTCGCAATGAAGGGTGAACTTTGGAAGATCGTAACGATCGATGATGCTGTGAAGGTTGAACCAATTAAGGCCGAAGGAATAGTCCCATCTTGGTTTGGTGAGGAGATTCCTGTTCCTTTTGAGGTTGCTCAGGATGTAGGAAGAATTAGGAAATGGATCCGAAATCTACTGACAGTTTTTGATGAGAGAGATGTTATAGAAATCCTTAAGGAAGAATTCAGAAGTGATGAGAATGCCTGTAGGGTTGCTGTTGAAACTTTAAAGGAGTGTGAAGATTTTAGAATTCCAACCAATGACGTAATAACGATTGAGGGAAGAGAAACTATTACGATCAACGCCTGCTTTGGTCACAGGGTAAACGAAACTTTGGCTAAGGTAATTTCGCTTTTCCTTCCAAAGCCTTTCGAAATTTCGGTCGAACCTTACAGGATAAGGATAAAGGCGAATGTTGATGGAAATTACATCAAAGATATCTTGATGAAGATAGATCTTAAAAATTTAAAGGGATTGATCGAAAGGGCTCTATTGGATTCAAGATTGATGCAACGTAAGTTCGTCGAAATCGCAAAGAGATTTGGTTGTATAAGTGATGTGAGGAGATTAAACGTTAGAAATTTAATTTTAAAGTTTAGAGGAACTCCAGTTTATCTTGAAACTTTGAACGAGATTTTTCACGATAAGCTTGATGTAAAAAGGACATGCGAAATATTGGAAAAGATTAGAAGTGGGGAAATTGAAGTTATGGTTTACGATGAGGAGAGTGCGATATCAAAGGTTAACGAGCTAAAACTCTATGACGTTGTTGGAGATAGGACTGGAGAGATATTGAAAGCCTTTAAGAATAGGATTGAGAACAAGGAGTGTTACTTGATCTGCATAAACTGCGGTTGTAGAGTTAGGATGAAGGTTAAGATGATAGATCGCTTGGATTGTATCAAGTGCGGTTCGAGAATGGTTGCGTGTGTGAATGTAGGGAGTGATGTAAATGAAAGGGATCTGTACAGAATTGCCAACTTGGTTATGTGCTATGGAAAGAGAGCAATATATGCACTGAACACGTTTGGCGTTGGTGTTAACACTGCAATAAGGATTTTATCAAAGTTTTACAGATCTGAAGATGAATTTTTGAAAGAGCTGATTGAGGCTGAAAAGAGATTTATAAGAACTAGGATTTTTTGGAGTTGAACCTCTTGCCAAGTTCAACCACGTCTCCAATCACAAAAAGAGCTACGCCTTTAACATGTTTCTTAACTATTTCAGCTATGTTTTCAAGGTTTCCAAAGTAAACCTTTTGACTTTCCAGAGTTCCGTCCTCGATGACGGCGACTGGTGTGTCTTTGTCCTTGCCAAGTTCAACCAATCTCTTGCAAATTTCTTTTATCTTTTCCTTTCCCATGAGTATAACTATCGTTCCATTTAAGGCGGACTTACCCACATCATCCAGATTTCTACCCGTTATAACAAAGATCGTCGATGAAACTCCTTTATGTGTCAACGGGATGCAAGCCGATGTTGGGACAGCTATGACAGAACTCAGACCAGGTATGACTTCAAAAGGAATACCGTTTTTCATTAAAAATTCAACCTCCTCACCACCCCTACCAAAAACAAATGGATCTCCACCCTTCAACCTTACAACGATCTTGCCTTCTCTTGCAAGTTTAACCATGAGTTCGTTTATGTTCCTTTGTCTTTCGGATCCCTTTTCAAATGAATCCTTTCCTACGTAAATGACATCCTTACCCATACTCTTAATCAACTCGATTATTCTCCTCCCAACCAACCTATCACACAGTATCACGTCGGCCATCTCAATGACCTTTAGAGCTTTCAGAGTTAAAAGCTCGGGATCTCCTGGCCCTGCACCAACAATGTAAACCTTCCCCACCACCCTTTTTAAGGTCAAACCTTTTAAAAAGATTTATGAAATGTAAAATTTACTGAAGGTTACTTTGGAGTTAAAATCACATTTTATGAAATTTAATTTCGAAAATCTTATATATGATTGAGGAAGTGATAGATGTGAGTTGGGAGGTGATTGAATGCCAGTAGTTGAGGGTGTAGAATTGCCAGAGACTCCATTGCTTGATGAACTTGAAAAGGGTCCTTGGCCATCTTTTGTGAAAGAAATTAAAAGAGCTGTAATTGAATCTGAAAAGGCTATGAAGGCTGGTAAGAAGATAAAGTTACCAGGTGCCGCAAAGGGTCTCTTAAAGGTTCTTGAGTTATCGTACAAAGATAAGAGGACACACTGGAAGCATGGAGGTATAGTTTCCATCGTTGGATACGGAGGTGGAGTCATCGGTAGATACTGTGACTTGGAAGATAAGGTTCCAGAGGTTTGGCACTTCCATACGATGAGAATAAACATGCCAGCAGGTTGGTTCTATACAACAAAAGCTCTGAGAGCAATCTGTGATGCTTGGGAGAAGTGGGGGAGTGGTATGACGAACTTCCACGGTTCAACTGGTGACATAATCCTGCTTGGAACGAGAACCGAACACTTACAACCGATGGCAAATGCCTTGGCTTATCTCGATAAATACTACGGTTCACCGGCTCCATTTGACATAGGTGGTTCTGGTTCAGACTTGAGGACACCTTCAGCTTGCATGGGTCCGGCATTGTGTGAGTTTGCATGCTATGACACGCTTGAAGCATGTTATCAGTTTACGATTAAGTATCAGGATGAACTTCACAGACCCATGTGGCCTTACAAGTTCAAGATAAAGTGTTCTGGATGTCCGAACGATTGTATTGCGGCAAAGGCAAGAGCCGACTTTGCCATAATTGGAACTTGGAAGGATGAGATTCAGATCGATCAGGAGGCTGTTAGAGAATATGCAAGGGCAGGAGTTGACATAGAGAAACAAGTTGTGAAGAAGTGTCCGACAGGTGCAGTAAGTTGGGATGGAAACGAGTTGAAGATAGACAACAGAGAATGTATAAGATGTATGCACTGTATAAACGTCCTTCCGAAGGCATTGAAGCCAGGAAAAGAGAGAGGTGCTACCATATTGATAGGTGCAAAGGCTCCCTTCGTGGAAGGAACGATAATAGGATGGGTTGCCGTCCCATTCATACCTGAGAGGGAGATAATTGACAGATGTTCAGAGATGCTTGAAGCCATCTGGGAATGGTGGGATGAGAACGGTAAGTTCAGAGAGAGAGTTGGAGAGATGATTTGGAGACTTGGAATGACAGAGTTCTTAAAAGTGATAAATCAGAAGGCTGACGTTAGGATGGTTTATGCACCAAGAAACAATCCGTTCATATTCTGGAGAGAGTTGGAGGAGGAGTGAGGTGGTTTTTTATGGCTGAGGAGAAGGAATGGGAAGAGACTGTTGAACCAAAAACAGATTTTGGCCCCCCACACTATTCAATAATGTTGCATCCAATAGTTAAGAAGAACTATGGAAAGTGGAGCTATCATGAGGTTGTTAGACCGGGTGTTATAAAGAGAGTCTCAGAAACTGGAGATGTTCTTTACATTGTGAGATTTGGAACTCCACGACTGGTGAGTGTTTACACGATTAGAGACATCTGTGACTTAGCTGATAAGTATTCTGACGGTTACGTCAGATGGACGAGCAGGCATAACGTTGAGTTCTTCTTAACAGATCCAGAAAAGATCGAGCCGTTGATAAACGAGGTTCAGGAGAAGCTTGGATTCCCATGTGGTGGGACTTGGGATGCTACAAAAGGTGAATACGGCTTGAGTAACATAATCCATACTCAAGGTTGGGTTCACTGCCATACACCCGCAACGGATGCTTCAGGTATCGTTAAGTCTGTGATGGATGAACTTTATGACTACTTCACAGACCACAAGTTACCTGCTTTGTGCAGGATTTCGTTGGCTTGCTGTGGAAACATGTGTGGTGCCGTTCATGCATCCGACATTTCAATGGTCGGCGTTCACAGAAGACCACCTGTAATAGATGACGATGCGGTCAGAAGGACTTGCGAAAT
>CAZUUE010000061.1:0-5491 GCA_964623695.1 uncultured archaeon | reverse complement strand
TTGAGAAATTTGGTGAATGTATTGGAATAGTGCAGGAGTTGGTAGAATGACTATAAATTCCTCTCCAGAGTTAGGAAGAAGATCGAAACCCTCTTCTCAGTTGCAGAAAATCGGTGAAGTTTATAAAGGCTGTGAGTAGAAGAGGTCTGGCTGTTAAGATCATCCTTGGTCTTTTGGCTTTCATCTTCTATCAGCTAATGGGGTGATGGGAACTATGGTCTGATATACTAAAGTTTACGGGTTTTAAGTTGACATCTACAACTAAAAGGAACTTTAAAATACTTTATGTAATACTGTGTTTAATGTTTGGATGGGAAGAAGTCGTTTTAATAGTTATATTAGCTATAATTCTCCTCGGACCAGATAAGCTTGCAGATTTGGCAAGAACTTTAGGCAGAATCTATGGGGAGTATCAGAAAGCAAAGAGACAGCTTGAACTTGAGCTGATATATGGATACGAGATTCCAACGAAAGAAAAACTTGGAGAGATCACAAGGAAGAAGATTGAAGGAGTAGCATCTGATATTGTTAAGAGCGTTGAAGATTTGAAAAAGTTGAGCAAACCTTAAATACTTTTTGTATTTACCTTTGATAGGTGGTGGCATGTTAAACATAGGTCCAAACGAGCTACTCCTGATAGTCTTGATAGTGTTTTTACTGTTTGGAGCAAGCAAGCTACCAGAACTCGCAAGAAGCTTGGGAAGAGCTAAGGCTGAATTTAAGAAAGCGGAAAGACAAGCGGAACTTGAGCTTGTTGAATTCGAAAAGGGAATTAGAGAAGGAAGATACAAGAGTAGGGAAGAGCTTGAGAGAGTTGCAAGAGACTTGGGTGTTGAGACTGAAGGAAAGAGTGATGAAGAATTGGTAAGGGATATCAGAGGAGTGATAAGAGAGAAGTCTGAACCTTAAGACGTAAAAGAGAAAGCTTATATTTTACTTCAAATTCATTTGAGACATGAAGGTTCAAGCTGAAATTAGACAGCTTAAAGAAGGTAGCTACATAGTTATAGATGACGAACCATGTGAGATAGTAGGTATTTCGATTAGCAAACCTGGTAAACATGGAGCTGCAAAGGCTAGAATAGATGCTGTTGGTATATTTGATGGACAGAAGAGAAGCATAGTCCAACCGGTCACAGCGAAGGTTTACGTTCCGATAGTTGAGAGAAAAAGGGCACAGGTTATAAGTGTTGTAAGAAACACTGCACAGCTTATGGATCTGGAAACTTATGAAACCTTTGAACTTCAGGTTCCAGATGAGTTAAAGGGTAAAGTCGAGCCGGGGAAGGAGATTGTTTATTTGGAGTCTCTGGGTAAGAGAAAGATTGTTGAGAGGTAGATGCACATTGATTCTTATTTCTCACTTTCAAATTCAGATTTAAAATCCGCAGATTTTGTAATATTTGGTATTCCGTATGATAGAACTCAATCCTTTAGAAGTGGTTCCAGATTTGCTCCGAACGAGATAAGAGTTGCGAGTTGGAATTTAGAGAGCTATTCCACTTTTTTTAAAGTGGATCTTGAAGATTTAAAGATTTACGATGCAGGTAACATCAACGTGGATGGGGACTTCGAATGCATAGTTAAAAGGGTTGAAAGTTTCTTGAGCGATATCGATTTAAAGAGAAAGACCATTGTCGTGTTGGGTGGTGAGCATACGGTAAGTTACGCTGTCGTGAGAGCCTTGAAGGATGATTTCTGCTATTTGGTATTCGATGCACACTTAGATTTAAGAGAATCGTTTGACGGTGAGATTTACAATCATGCATGCACGTGTAGAAGGATTGCGGAGCTTGGAGTTGACATAGTGTTTGTTGGATCGAGGAGCTACACGAGAGATGAGTTGGAGTTTGCAAGGAGTAGGGGTTTCAAGATACACGATCCCTTGAACTTTAGAGTTGAGAAACTTGAGGACGATTTGAGCGTTTACGATAGGATCTATCTTTCGATAGATTTTGACGTGTTCGATCCATCTTATGCACCAGCCGTTTCAACTCCGGAACCGTTCGGTATGAATCCTGTTGTCATGCTTGAGGTTTTCGATAGGATATCTAAGAAGGTGTTTGCAATTGATCTTGTTGAGATCGTTCACGATTCAAGTTATGTAACACCTATGCTTTCCGCAAAGCTCATATTCGAGTTCATAGCCTCGAAAGCTTTATCATCTAATTAGCGATCTTGTCCCATGACAAAGGCACATGAAAAAAGATCTGCTAGATACCTCGCCTTCATCTTGGCTTTGATAATGGTGGCATCGGTCTTGGCTTACGCCTTTAGAAATCCATCGAAGGCAGAGGAGAGATGTATAAAGTTTGACATGGGAAAAACTTGGAAGGATTGGTTGAAGTATCTACCGAACGAAACGGGATACATCCTATACTTTGATTACACAGAAAAAAATGAAACGTTGAGAAACTACATCTACAACAGAACCGTTCATTACATATACAACATCAGCCGTAATCCCTACGTTTTTAGAGATTTTAGACCCACCATAGCATACTTTAAGAGTATGATGATCGTGGATCTTTACAATTATTTGATAGATGTAAACAAATCAAAGGTCTTCTTCGTTTATCGATATAAGGATACGTACAAAAACGTCACGATGAAGATCGGAACATCGGTTGGTAGGATTTACGCGATGGTTGATGATGTGCATCCCGTCATCTTGGCCTATCCCGTTTACGCAAGGATCATCATCGACTTGATGGAAAACAACGGAAACAGTTTCTTCTACAGTTATCAAAATTACACGTCAAGGATAAACGGAAGCTTCAGCTATGCCATTATACTGGCTGGAGATACGGCAAGGAACTCTCTGACGGACAATGGAACTCCGATATCCGACTTTTACTTTGAAGGATACAGGATGAACGGAACGACATATGAAAAGGTTGTTGGGATACACTTCACGAAATACTACTTCTTCATGAAGACGAACGAAACCACGAACAGAACGAGATACTATTACTACAAGAATTACGAAGATGGATTCAGCTTGGCCGTGATGGGTAGTGGTAACTTTACCGATTTGACAAGGTTGATGCCGGAGATAAGAACGATCGTAATAAAGTTTAATGAAACGAGTTAACCTTTTAAATTCTGAACAGACCTATTTCAATGTTCGTTGAAAGAGACACGACACTTCTCGTAGAGGGCTATGCGGAGGTTAAGGTTGAGGAGGGATGTGTAGAGGTGTTTGGCTGTAAAATTAGGGACATGATAGTAGAAAGGGGTAAGATCTACCCGTTTTATGTTTTGGAAGACTCTGAGGTTGTCGTGAACGGTAAATTCATTGCAGTCAAAGGTTCAACCATTCCAAGGAGTTGGGAGAACCTCTTGAGAAAGATAAAAGACGAAGGTTGCAAGAAGATAATGCTTTTTGGTGAAACTGACTCTGGTAAGAGCTCTCTGGCGACTTATTTGGCTAACAAACTTGAAGGTAGGAAGTGGATCGTAGATTTGGATGTTGGACAATCAGATGTTGCTCATCCGTGCGCGATGGGATTTGGGCTTACTTACGGTAACATAACTTCGATCTCTCAAGTCGATATGTTGGACGGATTCTTCGTTGGAGTTGTGAGTCCAACGGGTAGAGAGGCGAGATGCTTGCAGGGAATAGCGAGTATGATGAGGAAGATCGAAAATCTCAGATGTGATGACTATGTGATCGTAGACACGACAGGTTGGGTTAGAGGTAAGAGGGCAAGGTCTTACAAACTTGCAAAGATCGAAATGATAAAACCGGATTTGATAGTTTGTTTTGGTGAAGTTCCGCACTATCTTAGGGAATTCAACACGTTTGAAGTTGAATCGTTTGTATTAAAAAAGAGGAGTAGAGAGTTGAGGAGTGAGATAAGGAGGAGACTTTATGAGAGATGGCTTGAAAACTCAGAAGTTAGAAGGTTTAAAGTTGGCGAGATAGAGCTTGGAAATACTACATTGTTCAAAGGTGAAGAAGTTGAATTTTTAGACGTTTTGGATGTTAAAGTTCTCTTTGCCGAGAAAGGTTACGATTTCTTAAATGTATTTGTTGAGAAGGATGTTAAAGTTGGTCTGGAGCTTGTGAAGGCACTCCTTGAAGTTTACAATGTCAGCGACATATGTATATTTTCGATGAATCAAATCAGGGGACTTTTGGTAGGGCTTTACAGTGATAAATACTTGGGGTGCGGGATTTTGAGAGATATAGATGTCAAAAAGAGAGAGATCGAGGTTGAGACTCCAGTCAATGAACGTGTAAAAAGGGTTGAATTTGGAGAGATCAAACTTGAAAATTTCAGAGAGGTTGTCGTCAGAGTACCCTAATCTGGAACATTCAGTCCTATGGTCTTTCTGAACCTCATTCCTGGAAAACTTATCCTTGAGATCGCATCGTACGCTTTTTTCCTTGCATCTTCGAGTCTTTTACCCCTTCCAACAACCGTTAATACCCTGCCACCGGTCGTGACATATCCGTTCGGCTTTGCAATTCCGTTAGCGTAGATGGTAGCAATTCTCATCGCATCTTCAATTCCCTCGATCGGTTGACTCGTGTAGTGATCCGATGGATATCCTGGCTTTAGACCTTCCCTTCCCTTCAAAGCTCCGCTCACAGCACAAACTGCGACGCAGTAATCTTGACTGAACCTCACATCTACATCTTCAAGTTCTCCGTTTATGACTGCCATTGAAATCTCTAGTAGATCGCTCTCCAATCGAGGCAACTTAGCTTGAGCTCCAGGATCGCAATCCCTTACGTTCACCTCTAAAACTTTTGGAATCAAACTTTCATCCTCTCTGACGAGCATTATGACAGGATAAAGAATACCTCTAAACTTAAACTCCCTCACTATCGGTTTAACAACCTTATCCATGATCTCCATCTCGACTTCATCGTTCACATCTGGATGGGGGCTTACCGCACCCATTCCACCGGTGTTTGGATTTAAGAGTCTGCCATCTCTGTGTAAACTCTCAGCTTCGGATCTCGTTATGAATCTCTTGAAGAATCCTATGTAGAACTCTCTCATACCATCCACATCGTCTGGATCAAATGCTCTCTTGTAATCCTTTGCATGACCAAACGGTTTCACGCTTTTACCATCGCTCACGGCAGTGAAGGCGACTTCGATCCCATAAAGCCTCTCTTCTATCACAATTCTATTCCCAGCTTCTCCAAATCTCTTTTTAATCATGATTTCATCTATCGCAAAGTTGGCCTTTTCCAAATTTTCACATACAAACACACCCTTACCAGCTGCCAAGCCATCGGCCTTAACTACAACCTCCTTACCCATTTCAAACATCTCTCTAACGTACTCCTTGGCATCCTCGGGATTGTCAAAGTTTCTGTACTCTGGAACGGGAACACCGATCTTACTTAAGAAATCCTTGCACCAACACTTACTCGATTCCAATATCGTTTCCTTCTTCCTTGGACCTACTGCTGGGATCCCTTCCTCATCGAGTCTATCAACGAGTCCCAAGTTCAAAGGCTCTTCTGGAC
>CAZUUE010000060.1:0-5555 GCA_964623695.1 uncultured archaeon | reverse complement strand
AGGAGGAGGTTGAAAAGATTAAGGCGGATGTTGTTGTAGATGCAAGGGGTCAGTCTTGTCCTGGACCTATGCTTGAGGCAAAGAAGGCCTTAGGTTCAAAGGTTAAGCCAGGTCAGATCCTTGAGCTTCTTTCAAGCGATCATGGAACAAGGCATGATTTGGCAACGATGTGTGAGAGATCTAAGGGGAAGTGGGAGTATTTAGGATTCTTTGATGCTGGTGGATACGACAGGCACTTCGTGAAGAAGCATAAGTGATAGGTATGACAAAAAAAATTTTAATTTTTGCAGCTGAGATGGCTTACAGGGCTTTGGATCAGGCTGGATTGCTACACGTTCACTATTCACCGAAGACTGTTATAGTTAGAATTCCATGTGCGAGCATGATAAGACCCGATCTAATCCTGCACGCATTCAAGTCAGGATTTGATGCCGTTTTTGTTGCATCAAGTGGTCCAGATTGTCCATTTATGGGTGAGGAGTGTGTGAGTAAGACAGCTAGAAGGATTGAGATGGCTTACGAACTTTTGGATGAACATGGAATAGATAGGAACAGACTTCTGTTATCGGGTGTCTGTTCTACATGTGTTGAAACGATATTAGAATCTGTCAAGAGGTTGGAGGAGTTCGTTGAGGGATGATTATGGAGTGTGACGTTGTTGTAATTGGTGGTGGTATCGCTGGAATGGAAGCATCTCTAACATTGGGAGATGCTGGCTTTAGGGTTGTGTTGGTTGAGAGGGAGCCAAGTATTGGAGGTCATATGATTCAACTCAGTAAGGTCTTTCCAACAACAGACTGTGCTGGATGCATAACAACTCCAAAGATGGCTGCAACTGCAGCCCATCCAAACATTGATTTGATGACATACTGTGAGGTTAGGGGGATTGAGAAGGTTGGGAGGAAGTTTAAGGTTAGAATTCTCAAGAAGCCAAGATACGTTGAGGAAGATGCATGCATAGGATGCGGTAGATGTGAGCAAGTCTGTCCAGTTTTGGTTCCAAAGGAGTTTGAATACGGTTTGATTGGAAGGAAGGCTGCTTACATCCCATTTGAGATGGCTACACCAAAGAAGGCTCTGATTGATCTTGAGAACTGCATAATGTGTGGAAGGTGTGAGAGAGCTTGCCCGAAGGATGCCATAAACTTCCTTCAAGAGCCAAAGGAGATTGAGATTGAGACCTATGCAATAATACTTGCAACTGGATTCCAACTCTTCTCACCTGAAAGGAAAGCTGAATACAGCTACTCAGGGACTTTGAAGGCTATAGATATTGATGGAAATCCAAACATCATACATGCAATGCAGATGGAAAGACTCTTGGCACCTTCAAGACCATACCACGCATTTCTTAGACCTGGGGATGGCAAGGTTCCAGAGAGGGTTGCTTGGGTTTTGTGCACGGGTTCCAGAGATAAGTCACTAGGAAATCCGATGTGTTCAAGAGTTTGCTGTATGTATTCGATAAAGCAGGCTTTGCTCTATTCATCTGCTGTTCCATTTGGTGAGGCAACAATATACTACATGGATATCAGGGCTTTTGGAAAGGGGTTTGAAGAGTTCTTCAACATGGTAAGGGAGCTTGGTGTTAACTTCGTTAGGGGTAAGGTTGCAAGGATAGAGAGTAGGAATGGAAATCCAGTCGTTATAGTTGAGGATACTGAGACTGGAGATATAATGGAGGAGGAGTATGACATGGTTGTTTTGTCAATTGGTTTACTATCAAATCCAGAGTGTGCAAGGATACTTGGAGTTGAGGTTGACGACTATGGATTTGTAAAGCAAATTGAAGAGAACTCAAATCCAGCTCTAACGAACGTTGAAGGTATATTTGTTGCAGGAACTGCAGCTTGCCCAAAGGACATCCCAGATACGATTGCAGAAGCTTCAGCCGCTGCTGCTCAGTGTATGGCTTACATTAAGGAGGTGAAAGGTTGAGGGAAAGAATCGGTGTTTATATCTGTCACTGTGGTGGAAACATATCAGATTACGTCGATGTTAAGAAGGTTGTTGAGGCTGTTAAGGATTTGCCGGGTGTTGCGATTGCAAGAGACTTCGTCTTCATGTGTTCAGAAGCTGGACAGGATCTCATAAAGGAGGATATAAAGAACTTAAATTTGGATGGGGTTGTTGTTGCATCCTGTTCTCCCCACCTTCATGAGAAGACATTCAGAGATGCAGCAAGTTCGGCTGGGTTGAATCCCTACCTTGTTGAACACGTTTGCATAAGAGAACATAGCTCTTGGGTTCATTCCGACGATCCAGAAGGTGCTACGCAGAAGGCTATATGGATAGTTAAAACTGCCATAGCAAAGGTTAGCCTCGCGAGAGAGCTACATTCCATAAGGCTCGATATGAAAAGAGAGGCTATAGTTATAGGTGGCGGGATTGCTGGAATGAGATGTGCCATAGATCTTGCGAGAGCTGGCTCGACAGTTCATCTAATTGAGAGATCACCTTTTTTGGGAGGTAGAGCTGCTCAGATATACAAGCTCTACCCATCAAGGAAGAGCGGATTTGAGATAGTTAAGGAGTTGGTTGATGAGATAAAGAAGTATCCAAATATAAAGATCTATACGAACGCCGAGGTCGTGTCAGCCGAGGGTGCCATAGGAGATTTTAAGGTCAAGATTAGGATAAATCCGAGGTTCGTCACAGACAAGAGTGCCGATTTGATGGATAAATGCCCCGTTGAAGTTCCAGATGAGTTCAACTACGGTTTGACAAAGAGGAAGGCCATATACAAGAGGGATTTCAGCTATCCAGACATTCCTGTCATAGACATCAATGCATGCACAAAGTGCGGAGAGTGCAATCCAGATTTCAATCAGAAACCCCAAGAGGTAGAACTCAGCGGTAGCTTGATAATACTTGCAACCGGATTCAAGCCATACGAACCTAAGGAGGGTGAGTATGGATACAAGGTTTACGATAACGTGATAACTTTACCCGTTTTCGAGAGATTGCTTGCACTTTCCGAGGATGAGTTGGTTTACAACGGTAAGAAGATTAGGGACATCGTCTTTATATACTGCGTTGGTAGTAGGAGTGAAGAGCACGAATACTGTTCAAGGTACTGTTGCGTTGCAACCCTCAACGCATCACTTGCAGCTCTGGAGAAGTTTAAAGATGTAAGAATATATCACGTTTACAGAGACATAAGAGCTTATGGAAAGTACGAGAGTTACTATGAAGAGGCTGGTAGGAACAGGGTTCTTTTCTTGAGGTTCGATCCAGAAGAGCCACCAGTTGTTGAGAAGTTTGGTGACAAGTTGATTGTGAAGGTGAAAGATCTCTTAACGGGTGGTGAACTAATAGAGATACCTGCAGATCTCGTAGTCCTTTCTGTTGGAATGGAGCCAGAGATGAGCGAGATATTCACAATGCTGAGGGTTCCATTCAGCAGAGACGGTTTCTTACAAGAGGTACATCCAAAACTAAGACCAGTTGAAACAGCAATTGGAGGCGTTCTGTTGGCCGGAACATGCCAAGGTCCGAAAGATACGGTTGAGGCGACAGCTTCTGCATCAGCAGCTGCCGCAAAGGCAAACACATATCTGATAAAGGGTTACGCAGAACTTGAACCCTTCATAGCCGAGATAGATCCTGAGAAGTGCGACGGATGTGGCGAATGTGTTGATGAGTGTCCATCTGGTGCTATAAGCATAAAGGATGGTAAAGCTGTTGTGAATGAGGCTCTGTGTAAGGGATGTGGAGCTTGTGGAGGTGTATGTCCAAACAAGGCGATAAATCTGAGAGGATACTACTACGATCAGCTTGAGAAGATGATAGAGATCGTGGGTGGTGATTGAATGGCTGAAGAAAAAGAGAAAAAGAAGAAGGAGCTCACGGTTAAAATGCTTAGAGATAAGGGGGTAAAGCCAAGAAAAGAAGCTATTGAGAGATCGAAGGAACAGAGGAAGATAATAAAACAGATAACAGAATGTTTAAAATCTGGGCCAAAGACGATTCCCGAAATAGCTTCCGAACTGAACATGCCTACGGGTGTTGTTACGTGGTATGTCATGACGCTTTGGAAGTATGGGCAGATAGTTGCGGGTGAAGAGGTTGATGGATATTACAAATATGAGTTGGCCGTGAAGGAGGAAGAAAAGGAGGGTGAGGAATGAGAGTTAATCCCGATTTTGTAGAAGATTTGAGAGAGTTTGGTGCAAGTAAGGTTACAGAATGCTTCAACTGTGGTAACTGTACAGCTATATGCCCTCTAACAACCCTCAACGAGGAGAGGTTTCCAAGGAGAATTATAAGGTTCATACAGTTGGGTTTGATAGATAAGATAAAGTCATCGTTGGAACCATGGCTATGCTACTACTGTGGTGAATGCTCAAGTACATGTCCCAGGCAGGCAGATCCTGGAGAGACGATGATGGCTATCAGGAGGTATCTGATAACAGCCTACGATTGGACTGGATTTTCAAGGTGGTTGTACAGATCGAAGGTAAACGAGATAATAGCTGCTTTGGTTCTTTTCTTCATAACTTTGGGGATAATATACGTATTTCACGGTCCGATCGTGACAACTCACACAGAACTTGAAACGTTCGCACCGTCTCACATAGTTCATCCGGCTGGTTACGTCTTTGGTTTGATTTTGGCTGTGATACTACTTGCAAATATATACAGGATGTACAGGTTTACAATGAGGGACGTGAAGGCTCCGTTTTCCCTTTACATCAAGGAGCTGAAATCTCTGGCAGTTCACTTCCTAACACAGATCAGGCTTAGGGTTTGTGGTCAGAAGCCAGGTATAAAGCCACAGTGGAGGAATCACATATTGATCATGACAGGATACACAGTAGCATTCATACTTGTTCAAGTCGATCTGTTTACCAAGTGGTCCATAACGAATACACCACCTCCGGCATGGCATCCTGCAAAGCTCTTTTGGACGTACTCTTCAATTGCGATCCTGTACGGGACTACGGTTGCGATGGTCGGCAGGATTAAGAAAAATCAACCCTACCATCAGTACTCCCATTCAACAGACTGGATGTTTTTGATATTACTCTGGTTAACTACGTTCACAGGTCTCTTGGTTAGGATATTCATGGAGCTTGACTGGCCAATCCCGACATACTACACCTTCGCAATCCATCTTGCACTCGTGGTTCCGCTATTGGGTTTAGAGGTTCCATTTGCAAAGTGGTCTCATTTGGCATACAGACCGTTCGCAATATACTTTGAGAACGTGAAGAGAAGAGCCTTGCAAGAGCAAGCGTAACCTCTGTTTTTTATTTGTTATGCGACCTTTTTCAATGTTTTTTGTTTGATCTTAATAAATTTATAATAAATAAATTAAACTCATTGAAATTTCAGTGAAATAAGTAAAAGTCTTACACGTTAATCGAATTTTTTAAGCTATCCAAAGCTTAACTTCTTTACTTGTGATGACGCTGTTAAAGTATTTTAGGGTGTTCTTTTTAACTTCATTCAAATAATATTTAGGGTCACTTTTTTCCATTTCCTCTATAAAACTAAATATAGGGTCTCTTTCTTCCAGCTCCTCTATAAAATTAAATAACCACTAAGACAAC
>CAZUUE010000059.1:4174-5577 GCA_964623695.1 uncultured archaeon | reverse complement strand
CAGTTTCTGATAGGATTTTTTGCTGTAATGGAGCGGAAGAAAATCCAATTCTTTGCTTTAAATAAGAGGACAAAGATTCAACCAAACTCCTCTCACCGAAAGGTTTGATGCTCGAATTCTAAACCGAGACTTTTCAGAGCATTGATCAGCCAACGAGCTTTATTGATAACGAATTTTGGCTTGTTCTCGCAGTAACTCAGTACTTCTTTTACAAAGGATCTGGTGGTCAAGTAATTTCTTGTTGTATAAACTCTCATTAGAATTAACTCGTTTCTCTCAACGTCTATCGCCTCATAGACGTAATAACGCTTTTTATTTGCTTTAACCACCGTCTCATCTATCGCTATCAGGTTCCTTCGTTTTCTCTCAGTTGTAATCGGTAACTTCTCTTCAAACTTTTTTATTCATTAATGAACCGAAGATTTTGAAACCGGATGAATCTTCGATAAGATTTTAGCTGTTCTTCTTACAGAAGAAGTCTGTATGTAGGTTGCTATTCCGAGAATTTTGATTTCAAGTGGTACTTTGTTCCTCTCGAAGATTTTTAGCTCCCTTAACGATTTCCCTTACCAATTGCATAATTTGACGTTATGTCTTAAATTCGCTCTGTTGAAAATTGAACTGCTGATAAACATCAGTTTATTAAGTTAATTTGACAATTACCGTTACAGCATTTATAAATCCAACATAACCTCGTAGACAATTTTCAACAGAGCAATTTACTGTTGCTCTGTTGAAAAAGAGATATGGTAGTGAATGACATAGTGGGGTTATGAAAGTAACGAGGAAGGAAATAGTAGCGAGGAAGTGTTATGAAATATGCAAGAAAGTTCTGCCAAAATACAGTAGTAAGAGAGGACCGAAGAAATACGAGTTCAGACAACTGATTGCAATGTTTTTATATGGGATAATTTACAACTTGACTTACAGAGATTTGAGAGAAGAGTTTTTGGTGAGTGAAGTTCTTAGGTCTGCATTAAATTTAGAGGAGGTTCCCCACTATTCAACGATATGCAAAGCTGTGAAAAGACTTAGAGAAGAAGATTTAAGGAGATTGTTGGAAGAGAGTTCCAAACTACTGGATGTGAAGTTAGAAATCTTAGCAATAGATTCTACTGGGTTAAGAGAGGACAATGCAAGTTATTACTATGCGAAGAGGAGCGGTAAAAAGAGGAGAAGTTGGATTAAGATGACTGTAGTCGTTGACGTGGAATCTCAGACGATTTTGTCTGAAGATGTGAGAATAGGACCGGGTAACGACGGTGTAGTTCTGAGGGAGATGTTTGACAAAGGAGAGATTCCACCGTGTGAAGTCCTATTAGCTGATTCTGGATACGATTGTAAGGGTAACGAGGAGATAGCAATCTTCAAGCCAATTAGAAGGGGTGGTAGCTACAAGTCCG
>CAZUUE010000059.1:0-4164 GCA_964623695.1 uncultured archaeon | reverse complement strand
GCTATTCTTCCATATATCAGGTTTATACGGTAAAAGATGGTCAGTTGAAACAGTTATATCAGTCATCAAACATAGATTCGGTGATCGCATTAAATCTCGTTCTCCTTACTCTAAATTCGTTGAGTCCCATCTTATACCTATAGCTTACAACATCTGGAGATTCTTTATCCCTCCTCACCTTACTTACCTCACCTACACTTAATTTTCAACAGAGCATTTTACTGTTATTAATTGAGCCCTGTCAACTTAACCACCTTAAATTGCTCCGTTTAAAATTATATGATTGTCAAGTACTGACATATAACTTAGTTTGCTAGATGCAGTCTTCTATTTATATCTATTTATAGTTCTGTGCAGAAAGAGTTATACTTAATCTCAATAGTTATTTGACTTAACAGTAGCAGAATAAACCGTAGAATTAACCATATTCCATAACCTTATGTTTAGAACGTTATGCACCTGACTATATAAACCTACTGAGGCTTATGATCTTATTTTCAACAGAGCAAATGTAAGTGATTTATAGTGTGCAGGGTAACTCTTCGTATGAGGATACTGTTGTTCACAGGTAAGGGTGGTGTCGGTAAGACAACCATAGCTTCAGCAACAGCTTTGAAATCTTCAAAGCTCGGTTATAGAACACTTATAATTTCCACAGACCCCGCTCACAGCTTATCCGATGCTTTTCAAATGGATCTAAATCCGTTTCCGACGAAGATAGATGAAAATCTATACGCGATGGAGGTGAACGTTGAGTACGAGCTTGAGAAGCACTGGGAATCGATAAGGAGGTATCTGACTCTTTTCTTTGAGACTCAGGGGATTGATGATGTAGTTGCGGAGGAGCTTGCCATATTTCCAGGTTTTGATGAACTTGCTAGCCTTTTGCATCTCTTAAACTACTATGAAAGTAGGGAATTCGATGTAATCATACTCGACTGTGCCCCTACAGGTGAAACTCTAAGACTTCTGAGCGTTCCAGAAGTTGCGAGATGGTACATGAATAGATTTTTTGGTATCGAAAAGAAGATTTTAAAGATTGTTAAACCGATTGCAGAACCTATCATAAACGTTCCACTCCCACCTGAAGATGTCTTAAATAAAATTCAAGATCTTTATATAAAAATGGTTAAAATTAAGGAGGTTCTTGAGAGCTCAATTTCGAGTGTCAGAATAGTTATGAATCCTGAGAAGATGGTTATAAGGGAATCTGAAAGGGCTTTTACTTATCTTAACCTTTTTGGATACAGCGTAGATTGCATAATAGTGAATAAGGTTTTTCCTAACGATGTCGGAGAGTACTTCTCAAGATGGATCGAGATTCAAAGAGATTATTTGAAAGAGATAGAGGAGAGGTTTCCGATTCCTATATTTAAGGTTAGATTCAGAAGTGGTGAGGTCGTTGGGCGTGAGCTTAAAAGTCTGGCTGATGAGATATACGGTGACAGAGATCCGACAGATGTCTTTTGCCGTCAAAAACCTATTGAGATAAAGAAAGAAGATGGATATTCCGTCCTTTCTATAAAGGTTCCGTTCGTTGAGAAGAAAGATTTGAAGCTCCTAAAGAGGGGAGAGGAATTGATAGTTGTGGCAAAGAACTGGAAGAGAATTGTCTTTTTACCCCAATCCCTTGCCTTGAAGGATGTCGTAAAGGCTGAATTTAGGGATGAGTGGTTGAGGATTTACTTTGACAAAGCTTAAATTGATCGATGAAAACTTTGAAGGATGATATGCTTGAGCAAGATGGTTAAAGGCAGGGCTACGGTATCGAAGGAGCTTACTTACAAGAGTGACGATGAAATTCCAGAGAGACTTAAATCTTTAAGGATGAGCCTAAGACCGATCGTCGTTTGGAACTTAACGACGAGATGTAACTTAAGATGTGCTCACTGCTACGCATACACAGAAAGGAGAGGAGAGCTAGATCTTGAAACCGTAAAGGTCGTTTTAAGAGATATCAATGACATTGCCGTTCTTATACTCTTCAGCGGTGGCGAACCACTGTTGAGAAGAGATCTCTTTGAAATTGCAAGGAATTCAAGCGTTCCAATTGCACTTTCAACGAACGGCACTTTGATAGATTCAGATGTCGCTCAGATGCTTAAGGATGTTGGATTTTCTTACGTCGGTGTAAGTTTAGATGGAAGCAGATCTGTTCACGATAAATTTAGGGGTGTCGATGGAGCTTTTGATAAAGCGATAGAAGGCTTGAAAAACGTGAAGTCCGTAGGTATCCTTAGCGGTGTCAGATTTACGTTAACGAAATTCAATTGCGATGAAGTTTCAAAAGTTTTAGACATCTGTGAGGAGCTTGAGGTTGATAGGTTCTGTTTGTATCACTTGGTTCCATCCGGTAAAGCCGATTTCAGCCTGGATGTAACAAATTCTGAAAGAAGGAAGGTTATGGATTATCTATTTGAGAGATCTTTTGATTTTGACGGTGAAATACTTACAGTTGACAATCCATGTGATGGAGTTTTCTTCTGTCTTAAGCTTAGAGAGATAGACGAGAACTTGGCCTTAAGGGCTTACGAGTTCTTGAAGTTTAGAGGAGGAGACAGAAGTGGTAAAAACCTTGTAAACATCGATCCGTTTGGTGAAGTTCATCCAAATCAATTTTGGTGGGATTACAGCTGTGGAAATGTAAGAGAAAAGAGTTTTAAGGAGATATGGTTTAACGATGAACTTTTAAACGATCTCAGAAGGGATTGGAAGCTTGAAGGAAGGTGTGGTGTATGTGCATACAAAGAAGTATGCGGAGGCTTTAGATTGAGGGCACTCAGAGCTGGAAATCTCTGGGGGGAAGATCCGAGTTGTTATCTGAGTGATGAAGAGATTCTAAAAAATCCGTTTGACTGACCTCCTCCCCGCCCTTTACAGTAGATGGAAAAGTTTGGCATTCAACTCTGAAATAAAAATTCAGAGAAAATTTCAAAATCAAATAAAAATTTTCAACCCTATTTAGGCAGCCTAATTGCCAACTTTGTCATCTACTGTTTAGTGCAGGGGTAGCTCACCTACGCTCTATCTCATTGAGTCGATCTGTCGAATTGAGCAATCACTTTTTTTACTATAACCAGATTCCCCACTTCCAATATACGTACAATTCTAACACATCACGAATATCCACATCTCCATCCTTATCGAAGTCATAATACTGCTTGTAATTTTGAAAGTCGTCCTCTCGGTAGTGCCACTGGAAGTAAACGATGTCATTGAAGTCTAATTTACCGTCACCGTTTATGTCTTCATACAGCCCGTCACCATCTAAATCCTTCGAACCTAAAGGTAACTCTGGTTGCTCTGGCTGCTCTGGCTGAACATCATTGACCGTGATATAAATTGTTTCTGAATCTTTTCCACCTTTACCGTCTTCCACTATAAATGTAACCTCGTAAATTCCTGCCTGGTCATAGTCTGGAGTCCATCTGAATGTTTGGTCAACAAAGGATGCCCCTCTTGGTAGATTTTTGGCTGAGTAGGTTAAGTCATCTCCATCTGGATCGGATGCTGAAACTGTAAACTCCAATAGACTGCCTTCATCCACTGTTTTATTTCCGATGTGTGAAAGAACAGGTGGCCTATTAACGTCGTTCACTGTAATAAAAATTGTCTCTGCATCCACTCCTCCTTTTCCATCCTCAACCGTGAAGGTAACCTCGTAAATTCCTGCCTGATCGTATTCTGGTATCCAGCTGAATGTTTGATTAACGAAGGAGGCCCCTTCAGGCAGGTTACTGACTGAGTATGTCAAGCTATCACCGTCTGGATCGGATGCTGAAATGGTAAACTCTAATAGACTACCTTCATCCACTGTTTTATTTCCGATAGGCGCTAATATTGGCGCCCGATTGACATCTTTCACTGTAATAAAGATTGTCTCAGTATCTTTTCCTCCTCTTCCATCCTCAACCAAGAAGGTAACCTCGTAAGTTCCTGCCTGATCATAGCTTGGCGTCCATCTGAATGTTTGGCCAACAAAGGAAGCCCCTCTTGGTAGATTTTTGGCTGAGTAGGTTAAGGCATCTCCATCTGGATCGGATGCTGAAACTGTAAACTCCAATAGACTACCTTCATCCACTGTTTTATTGCCAATAGGTGAGAGGATTGGAGGATTATTGTATGGAGCAGTGGTAAAGTTCCAACTATACACCGCTTCTAAGT
>CAZUUE010000058.1:0-5632 GCA_964623695.1 uncultured archaeon | reverse complement strand
TCTACGATATCGTTCAAAACGAGAGGGCAAGGGAGAAGATAATTGAAGCCCTAAAAAGGTTATCTTAACCTCCTCTTGACTATCAGGTATGCGAAAACGCTCGCACCAAATCCGTTGTCTATGTTCACGACCGCAACACCGGATGGACAGCTTAAGAGCATGGAAAAAAGGGTCGTTAATCCTTTCAGATTCACGCCGTATCCTACCGATGTCGGAACGGCCACTATCGGAAGATCCGTTAATCCCGCAAGTATCGAAGGCAAAGCCCCTTCCATCCCAGCTATCGCTATTATCACATCGACATCCTCATCCTTAACCCTCTTAAGCGGTTCTATGAGCCTGTATATGCACGCTATACCTACATCGTAAAACTTCAACACACCCAAACCCAAAAATCTGGCTGTCGTATATGCTTCCTCTGCCACGGGAATGTCCGAAGTTCCAGCTGTGAATATTGCGACCTTCCCGAACTCCTCAACCTTACCTTCCCTTACATCTTTTGCCCTCTTTCCCACAATCGCAACCTTCCCTACCTCGTTTACGTAAACTTCCTTAAAGTTCGATCTTAAGGCTTTGATCTGTCTACTGTTTAATCGAGTTACCAAAACGGAATCCACACACTCCAAGTAAGCCTTGACTATCTTCACCAAATCCTTGACATTCTTACCCTGAGCAAATACGACCTCTGGCTTACCTGCTCTAAACTCCCTAAAGCAGTCTAATCTTGCTATTTCGTCAACTTCCTTTATCATCTCCCATCTCGACCTCCGCATGATACTCCTGAATGCTCTTTATCGTCATCTCCCTCATCTTCACGGCTTCTATTCCCTTAACCGCAGCGATTGCGCCAGCTATCGTAGTTATGTATGGGATGTTGTAATCTACGGCAGTTCTCCTTATCAAGTAACCCTCATCTCTTCCTCTCTTACCGCTCGGTGTGTTTATTATTAGATCTATCCTACCGTTTATTATCTCATCGATGACGTTGGGTCTCCCTTCGCTGACCTTGTTCACGACCTCAACCTCTATCCCATGCGATCTCAGAAACCTTGCGGTTCCCTTCGTTGCAACGATCTTAAATCCAAGATCAACCAACTTCCTCGCAATCCAAACAGTCTTCTCATTCTTGTCCCTATCTTTAACGCTCAGAAAAGCTGTTCCCTTTAATGGTAACCTCATCCCAGCCCCAAGCTGAGCCTTGTAGTAAGCCAATCCGAAATCGTAGTCTATCCCCATGACCTCACCTGTTGACTTCATCTCCGGCCCCAAGACAGGATCTACTCCTGGCAACTTTATAAAGGGAAAGACAGCCTCCTTAACGGCTACGTGCCTAAGATTCAACCTCTCCTTGATTCCAAGTTCCCTCAGCTTCTTACCCATCATGAGCTTCGCAGCTATCTTGGCCAAAGGTAGTCCTGTGGCCTTGCTTATGAATGGAACCGTCCTTGAAGCTCTCGGATTAGCCTCAAGGACGTAAACAGTCCCATCCTTCACTGCAAACTGTATGTTTATCAATCCAACCACCTTCAAAGCCAAGGCAATCTTTCTCGTGTATTCAACTATCTTTTCTATGACTTCCTTCGAGAGCAAAATCGGAGGTATCGCGCATGCGGAATCACCGCTGTGAACTCCCGCCTCCTCTATATGCTCCAATATTCCACCTATCACAACCTCCTCTCCATCGCACAACGCATCAACTTCCGCTTCGATTGCATCCTCGATGAATCTGTCTATAAGAATCGGTTTCTCCGGACTTACCTCTGTTGCCTCTCTGACGTACCTCTCAAGTTCGTGCTCATCGTAAACTATCTCCATAGCTCTACCACCCAAAACGTAAGAAGGTCTGACAAGAACAGGATAACCTATCCTCTTCGCAACCTCCTTTGCTTCCTCAACGCTGTGTGCAATCCCATGTTCAGGCTGAGGTATTCCCAATTCCTCCAACAACTTTGAAAACCTCTCCCTGTCTTCTGCAAAGTCTATGGAATCGACGGAAGTTCCAAGTATCTTAGCTCCGCTTTCCTCAAGATCTCTCGCTATGTTTAATGGAGTCTGCCCGCCGAACTGAACTATGACACCTATCGGATTCTCATTCTCGTAAATGTTCATGACATCCTCGTGCGTTATCGGTTCGAAGTAAAGTCTGTCGGATGTGTCGTAGTCCGTTGAAACAGTTTCGGGATTGCAGTTGACCATTATCGTCTCGTATCCATCCTCCTTCAAGCTGAAGACAGCATGACAGCAACAGTAATCGAATTCTATTCCCTGTCCAATTCTGTTTGGCCCGCTTCCAAGTATCATTACCTTCTTCCTAGGTGTAGGCGGTGCATCGTTCTCTTCTTCGTATGTGGAATAGTAGTAAGGTGTCTTTGCTTCGAACTCTGCTGCACACGTATCTACCATCTTGAAAACTGCCCTTATACCCCTCCTTTTTCTTACCTTCCTAACTTCCCTTTCGTTCGTCTTGAATATGAAGGCAATTTGACGATCCGAAAATCCTATACGCTTAGCCTCTCTCAAAACCTCATGTGGAACCTTTTCTATATCGTAATTTGTCTTTTCAGCCCATGCCTTCAACCTCTCCTCCATTTCAACTATGTTTTTTATCTTCCTTATGAACCACCTGTCTATCTTCGTAAGCTCGTATATCTCATCAACGCTAAAACCCTTTTTCAAAGCGTACCTTATGTAAAGAACTCTGTCGGCGTTTGGCGTTCTTAGGTTTCTTATTATCTCATCCCTACTCGGATCCCTATCTTTACCGTCACATCCCAATCCGTACCTACCTATCTCCAAGCTCCTAAGAGCCTTCTGAAGAGCCTCTTCAAACGTTCTGCCTATGGCCATAACCTCACCCACGCTCTTCATCTGAGTTCCCAATGTTTGGTCTGCGTTCGGAAACTTGTCGAATGCAAACCTCGGAATCTTAACGACTACGTAATCTATCGTTGGCTCGAAGCTTGCCGGGGTTTCCTTAGTTATGTCGTTCGGAATCTCGTCCAAGGTGTATCCGACTGCAAGCTTTGCAGCAATCTTTGCAATTGGAAATCCAGTAGCCTTGGATGCCAAAGCTGAAGATCTGCTGACACGGGGGTTCATCTCTATCGCAACTATCCTTCCGTTCTCTGGATGTACTGCAAACTGTATGTTGCTCCCACCTGTTTC
The DNA here is from genome assembly GCA_964623695.1 of uncultured archaeon. Classification (GTDB taxonomy): domain Archaea; phylum Halobacteriota; class Archaeoglobi; order Archaeoglobales; family Archaeoglobaceae; genus Archaeoglobus_B. The sequence continues at coordinate 2,467 of CAZUUE010000058.1, read as the reverse complement.
AACACCTATCTCTCTCATTATCTTTATCGCGTAATCTCTCAAAGTCTGATACTCGACATCGCTGAGAGTTTGAGCCGGGGCAACTGTTATGCTGTCTCCCGTGTGAATTCCCATCGGATCGAAGTTCTCTATCGGACATATTATCACGACGTTATCAGCCAAATCTCTCATAACCTCAAGCTCGTACTCCTTCCATCCAATTACACCTTCCTCGATCAGAACCTGATGGATGAGGGACAACTTCAACCCCTTCTCAACTATCCTCTTGAGTTCTTCTCTGTTGTAAGCTATCCCTCCTCCAGTTCCACCAAGCGTGAATGCTGGTCTAACAACCACAGGATATCCTATCTCCTCAGCTATCGCGAGGGCTTCGAAGACATCGTTTGCAATGTCGCTCCTCGGAACATCCAATCCAATCCTACGCATACACTCCTTGAAGAGTTCCCTGTTCTCAGCCTTCTTTATGGCATCTAACTTCGCACCTATCAGCTCCACACCGTACTCGTCAAGGACTCCCATCTCTCCAAGCTCAACTGCTATGTTCAATGCTGTCTGGCCTCCCAAGGTTGGAAGGAGTGCATCTGGGGTTTCTCTCTCAACTATCCTCGCGACTATGTCTGCTGTGAGAGGTTCTATGTATATCCTGTCGGCCATCTCTGGATCGGTCATTATCGTTGCAGGATTAGAATTTACGAGGACTACTTCGTAACCTTCCTCCTTCAAAGCCTTGCAAGCCTGACTTCCAGAGTAATCGAACTCAGCAGCCTGCCCGATGATTATCGGCCCAGATCCTATGACCATGATCTTCCTTATGTCTTCTCTCCTAGGCATCTCAATCCCTCATCATGTCGATGAACATGTCGAAGAAGAAGTAAGTGTCGTGTGGACCTGGGCCAGCTTCTGGATGGTACTGAACGCAGATGAGAGGTAGCTCCTCGTGTTTCAAACCTTCCACAGTCCGATCGTTCAGGTTTATCTGAGTTACCTTCATACCCTTTGGCAAAGTCCTCTCGTCAACTGCGAAGTTGTGGTTCTGACTCGATATGAAAACCCTGCCCGTTTCAAAGTCTTTTACTGGTTGGTTGCTACCGTGATGACCGAACTTAAGCTTGAAAGTCTTTGCACCCATTGCCAAGGCTATCAACTGATGTCCCAAGCATATACCGGCCAAAGGAACCTTCCCAACCAACTTCCTAATCGTTTCTATCGTTTCCTTCACCCTCGCAGGATCTCCAGGACCGTTAGATATGAAAACTCCATCGGGATCGAATTCGAGTATCTTCTTGGCGGGATAGTTGTACGGAACTAAAGTAACGTTCACATCCCTCTTCATGAGTTGTCTCACTATGCTCATCTTAACTCCACAGTCCACCAATATAACCTCAAATCTACCACCGACATCAAACCTCTTTGGCTCCTTCACACATACCTTATCGACGAGATCTATGTCGCTTATGGAAGGTTGAGTTCTCGCCCTCTCAATCAACTCTTCCTTATCTACATCTCCAACTGCCAAAGCTGCTTTCATCGTTCCATAGATCCTGATCTTCTTTGTAAGCATCCTGGTATCTATCCCCTCTATCCCCGGAACGTCGAACTCCTTCAGTAGTTCGTCAACGGTCATCTCGCTCCTCCAGTTACTTGGTTCCTTGCAGAGCTCCCTAACGACGAAACCTTCAACCTTGACACCGTCACTTTCAAAATCTTCCCTACAAACACCGTAATTACCAATGAGGGGATATGTCATCATGAGGATCTGTCCCTTGTAACTGGGATCTGTCAGGGCTTCAACGTAACCTGTCATACCTGTGCAGAATATTATCTCTCCCAAAGCGTCCCTTTCTGCACCAAAAGCCTTTCCCTCAACGTAAGTACCGTCTTCTAAAGCCAAAGCTGCCTTCAAGTTATCACCTCATCTTTCTTCCTCCTTTGATAGTTCTCAATGACTGTTCTTAAACCTTCATACTTCATCGCAAGAATCTTCGCAACGGCCAAAGCGACGTTCTCAGCCTCCATCACGAGCATCGGAGCTACACCAGAAGGCATCCTTATGCTCGAAAAGACATCAATGAAGAACATTTCACTGTAAGGGGGTGCAGCAATCACGGGTTTCGTTGTGTTGGCATCCACTAAGCCACTCAAGGCGTTACTTCTCCCGGCAATCGTAACGAAGACGACATCTTCGTTCTCATATTCCTTTAGGATCTCAAGAACCCTTAAGGGCGTCTTGTGTGCCGAAGCAACCTTCATTATAGATTCTATTCCAAACTCCTCGAGCTTCTCAGCTATCTCCCTTGCATAATTCAAATCAGACTTTGATCCCATTATTATCACGACCCTCATCCATTAAACTCTTTACGAACGTCATAAAAATCCTATGACATTTTCTCCATATATTTAAACTAATAAATTATTATTATAGAAAATATATAAATTATAATATTTTAATTAGTATAATTATGAGTGC
>CAZUUE010000057.1:0-5703 GCA_964623695.1 uncultured archaeon | reverse complement strand
CTCTATAAGATGGTCTACATATTAAATCCGCATCAATGACGTAAACGTTTCCATACTCAACTGCTTTGATCCTCTTTAGGTATCTGTTGCTTACAACCCATTCGTAGATTATGTCTCTTCCCTTAGAACTCATTCCGTTACCACTGTTCACGATTATTATGTCAGGATTAATCCTTATCAGATCTTCTAAGCTAATAACAACCCATCCGCTTTCATTGACAGCATTGATACCTCCAGCAAGCCTTATCGCATCATCAATAAATGTATCTCTTCCACTAACCCAAATAGGATCGTTCCATACGATATGAACTATCTTAGGTTTCCATCTATGTTTCTTGGCCTTAACTCTTTTAATCTCATCTTTCATCCAGTTTACAAGTTTTGTAGCGTTCTCTTTAGCACCACAAACTATGCCTATTAGTTCAACGTCTCTCATAACGTTCGTCACGTTTTTCGGATTTAGACAGATCACGGGAATTCCAAATTCTTTCAAAGCTTTTATGACACCAAAACCATTTCCATAGCTTGCAACTACCAGATCGGGCTTTAACCTCACAACCCTCTCAATATCAACAGTTGAATAACCGCCAACCGATCTAACCTTTCCCTCACGTTTAAGCTTTAAGACCTCTGGTGGATAGTTACAGTAATCCGTAACACCAACTATCTTATCTTCCAAACCCAACTTAAATAGTATCTCGGTGTTTGAAGGAGACAAAGAAACTATACGTTTTGGATACTTTTTCACCGTGACAATGTAACCAAAATCGTCTTTGACCACAATGTATGTATCGTTTTCAGATTTAACCAATGGATACGGATGACTGATACATCCGACTGTAAGTACAATCAATAAAACTAAGAGATTGAGATATTTAAAAGGTTGAGAGGTATTCATGATCTACGACAAACTAAGGCTATTAAGATTAGAATTAATACAACAGCTTCAAATCCAGGAATCTTTGGTGTCATGACAGTAGTTGCAGATTTCGTGGTTGTAAGGGTTGTTGTCTTTAAAGTTACAGTAGTAGTTAATGAGGTAGCGATCGTAGAAACTGTGGTTTCGTTTGCTGTAAAAGTCTTGATTGGTTGAGGTTTTCCCAAAAGTGCCATTATTGCCGATGCTGTTATGTATACAGGGTTGGATACCGTGTATTTAGTATACTTAAAGTAACCTTCATCGCTCTGCAAACTCAAAAGATGTTCGACAATGCTCACATTTTTCTTCCACTCCATCGGATTTACACATGCGGAAACCAAAGCCTGAATTGTCCAAGAGTCACTTGCGGAATTACTCGACGAATTTCCGTAATACCTCATACCACCATCTTCGCATTGGCCTGTTTTTAAGTAATCCAGAGCCTTATTGACAATTGAATCTTCTCTACTCACGTCACCAGCCATCAAAGCTTGAATTGCCGCAGCTGTATCATCAAAATCGCTTTCAGCACCAACAGCCCATGCGAAACCACCATCTGGATTTTGATGCTCTCTGAGCCATTCAACAGATTTGCTCACGTTTTCACCACAGGCCTTCAGAGCTATTATTCCCCAGATTGTCGTATAAATGTAGTCGCCTATCTGCCCATTTTTTTTCATTTTCTGCTTGAGCTTTGTGACGAAGTCGATACCGTTGAAGTTTCTCGGATTTTCTCCCAAAGCTACAAGTGTTAGTATCGTCCTTGCCAAGTCGGATGTTCCCATTTTAGCAACTGTACTTTCGTTTAAGCTAACTTTTAGGTATTCTATCGGATTTCTACCGTTTTTAGTCCAGTTATACGGGTTTTCTCCTGCGGAAACCAAAGCCATGATCACCCAGGATGTGTTGGACAAACTTCCCCAGCCTCCATCAGCTCTCTGCTCTTGCCTTAGCCAGTTCAAAGCTTTGACAATAGCAGGATCACTCGGTTTGAGTGGGAAGTTTTTCCATTTGATTACGATAGCAAATGGGCTAAAGTTAGTTACATCGACTGTGAAGAAGTAATGAGTTTCGTTTTCTGTGAAGTTTGTCGGTAGATAAATCCAAGTTCTGTTGTATTTTGCAAGGAATACGTCTTGCGGGGTTGCATTGTACCTGTTTAACGTATCCTTTAAAACTGCAAAGCTAATAGTAACATTTACAGTTTTATTTAGCTTTATATCAAAGCAGTCCAAAATATATGCATAGATGTTGTTAAACTTCAATCCAGCAGGCTTTTCTTTTGATATTTCAATCGATACGTCTTTAGCATTCTTCAAGGAAATTTTAAGTGGTATTCTTGTAACGTTGACTTCAACGGTTGTGTTTCCACCGATGACATACTTGATAGATTTATTTGTCTTTGTTATGTTTATAATCTTTGATTTTGGAGTTGATTTAGGTGTTTGGGTAAGTTTAGGAAACTGACTACCACTTTCACTACTCGACTCTTTACTTGGCAAACTCCAAGGCATACTTGGATTAATGTAAACATCAAAAGACCAATCACTGTAAATTTTGATTTTCACCTTATATGGTGAACTTTCAGGAGTTTCGCTCATACTTCTTGAGAAATACCACACGACAGTGTCTCCAACATTTAAAGTGTATTGCTCAGATGAAACCATTGGTATTTTGCCATTCACTTGATACATCCAGCCAGACGTTTTACCTAAAGCCTTTGTGCATATACCACCGATACAATCCACAAATAACCCGTAGCTCCAGCTCTTCACTTTAACATCGAATCCCTTTTCTTGTGATGCCTTAATCAAAGCTCCTAAAGCCGTTCTCCAATTGATTGTTACATTATTTCCGTCTGCAAGGGTAATCGTAGTTGTACTAGAAGGTAGGTAGTAATAACCTATTAATCCTCCACCTCCACCGCCAAATGTAGGTGTTGTCGGTTGTTGAATCTCTACAACTTTAACAGCTCTTTCATTGTCAGCTATTGCTTCAATGAGAAGCGTTCCACTTATCTGAGGTGTAAAGGTTGTGTTGTCGTATGCATATATCGGAGTACCGTTGTTTAACCTTAAGATTATTAAGGCAGGTTTATCTGTTGAGATCTTGAGCTGATGGCCAATTGTACAATCACCTTGAACATCTATCGTAAGAGCTTGGACAGTTTGCATACAAAGCGTTAAAAAAATAACGGCAATCAAACGCTTCATGATGACACCTCGCAATTCACTGCACCAAACCAATCGATCAATTTTGTTGGATATTCGCTCAAGCTGTATATTCCAGCGTAGAGCTTGTAAGTTCCAATTGTGTTTCTCTGCGGAATGTGAATTAAAACTGGAACATCGAGATTTTGACCCTTGCTAAGATAGAATGTTGATATTCCAGCGATGTAGTCTCCATTCTCATTCAGTCCACTCACAACGATTACGTACCAATCGTCAACATATGTTGTCACGTTTACATGAGCTGTGGCGTTTCCACCGAGCTTGGCACTTGTTACATTGAGACTGTTTATTTTTGCTTCTTTAACATGTACTCTTATCATTACCTCATTAGGTGCGTTTTCACTGCTATCTCCCACAGATTGCCAAAGCCAGTAGATTACCATATCTCCATCCTTTACAGGATACTTGTTGGTACCATTCATGGGCATAATGCCATTTACTTCATAACACCACCAACCATCTGAGATGTTTCCTATAGATGTTGGATACAGATTTTTCCCGCCGTATGTTTCATTTACAGTGTAGCTAAATCCACCAATCTTACTCGCTACGTTTAAAGCTCCTAAAGCTGTCAGATTATCTACGACATAGGTTTTACCGTTATCTGCTTTTATTGTGAAATTCCCCGGCTCTAAGTAAACTTCACCTTTCCAAAGTCCAAAGATGTAGAGGTTACCATCGTCGGCACCAATGTAGAGCTTGTTTCTCCATAAAAAGGGTGAAGACATAATATATTGCCCAACTTCATATTTCCAGGCCAATTTACCGTTACTCGCATTCAACGCATATATCGTGCCGTTTGCAGTGTTCGTTGCGAAGTATACAAACCCGTTACCGTAGATGGGTGAACTTTGAATGGAATCCCAAGCTGAAGGATCTTGAATCGCTGTGAAATTCCAAACTTCACTACCGTTGTTTGCATGGAAGCAGTAAAACTTTCCATCCTTCGATCCAATATAAATCTTGCCATTTGCAATGGCTGGAGTTGAAAGGCTACCTTTAAATGGTATTGACCAAGCTACAGAGCCGTTGTAGAGGTTTAAAGCGTAGAGCTTGCTGTGCGTAGCTATGTAAACTTTACCATACGCTATAGCTGGAGAGTTCGTTATGTTCCCTTCAAGATTCGTGCACCAAGCTTTAGTTCCATTTTCATAGTACACACATAGACATGTGTCGTTTTTTGCAAAGACTATCAAACCGTTGCATGCAGATGTAGAAGTGTGGTAATTCTTGACGGATTCAACATCGACACTCCACACCAAGTTGCCGTTTATGTTAAATTTAAACAGTTTGGTGTTGTAGCCCCTAACGTAGATACGATCGTTATAGACGAGAGGTGATGAGGAAACGAGCCACCAATCAACATTATTTTCAATCCTCTTTCTCCACTTCACAGTTCCATTTGCGTATAGACAGTAGATGTAGCCATTGCCGTCACTGTACGCATGAACAAATATTAAATCGTTGTAAACGGTTGGGACGGACATTCCGTAGAAACCGCTTATGTACTTCAAAATCGTTCCATTTGTCGCATTGAGAATGTACAGACCCAATCTGTCCTCTAATGGGTTCATGCCTGGATTATTAATTACGTAAACTTTTCCATTGTAAACGATGGGTGAACTATCTATGAATCCTGTCAGATGAATCTTGTAAACAAGTTCTTCACTCTTTACGCATGTCGAAAGGTTACCAGTTCTCTGCACATCTCCATGAAACGTCCATGCGTTCACAGGCATCGATATTATTAAAATTAAGATTGTGCTAAACAATGTCAACTTCATCAAAATTATTTGACTTAATATCAAGTTTATTTGACTTTCGATATGATGCAACAATAAATAAATTTATAATATAAATTATAATAAATAATTAATTAATTTCATTTATTTATAAATTTAATAATTTTTAATGATTTTCTTATTAACCAAGCGAGTCAGCATCTAAATATTAAACCATTTTTAAGAAAATTTAAGCATGAATTCATTTATTTTCGCAAATAACCTTTTATGTTGTGTTTTTACACGTGAAAACATGAAGTTCAACGTATTCTATGATACAACGCTGAGAGATGAAGAACAAACACCGAATGTCTGCTTTATTCCCAAGTAGAAGCTTGAAATCGCTATCATGCTCGACGAAATAGAAGTTGGTAAGATTGAAGCTGAATTCCCGATAATTTCAGAAAAGGAAGATAGGCCATAAAGCTTATTTCAAGTTAAAAGCTCAATGCAAGGATTTTCGCATTTTGCAGGGCTAAGAGAGAGGACATTGACAAGACTTTGAGTTGTGATGTCGATAGAATAGTGATAGCCAAGTGATTTTACACTTAAAGTACAAGCTCAAGAGGATTTTGAAAGTATATTTAGAGCTAAGCCTTGTTAAATACATAAGTAACCATGTATTTACGGCATTTATAACTGAAGACTCAACTCGTATATTGATTAGAGACTTTTAGCTATTTACGATAGAGCAGTTGAATAGTAGATAGAATACATACTGACCATGTGAATCATGTAATCAAATGCCGTATTATCTCAACGGAGCAAAGAT
>CAZUUE010000056.1:0-5865 GCA_964623695.1 uncultured archaeon | reverse complement strand
TATTAATAATGATTATGACTTGGATGTGTTACTGATTTCGTTGCGGTCACCGTGTAAGATTGGATAAAATAAAATACATATATATACATGAGAAAGAAAGAAAAAATTATTTAATAATATCATACAATAATTATCGACGTTTATTATTCTACAGTCACCATCAATCAAAGTTAATCTTTCTCCTCTTATTTTTAGCACCTTTCCTTACAGCCTTGACAAAAGACTCAACTCTCTCTACAGCGTTATCCATCTCAAAAGCAGTCCCTATTTGAACTGCGTCAGCACCACATTCGATTATCTTTTCAGCTTCTTCAGGTTTCCTTATACCACCAGCAACTATGTAAGGGACATCTATCGCGTCCGCAACCTCTCTCACCATTTCGAGCGGTATGTGACCTTCCTTAGGATTGCTGCCAGCATCAGTAACTATGAATCTGAAACCCATGAATTGCCCAGCCAACGCGTATGCCGAAGCCAACTTTGGTCTGTCTCTTGGTATTAACTCGGCTTCACCTACATGACCAACGGTCCCACCCGGCTCAACCACTATGTATCCAACTGGCAACGGCTCCAAATTTAAACTCCTTATCAAAAAGGCAGACAACATCTGAGCCCTCGTTATCCAATAAGGATTCCTCGAATTTAATAGAGACATGAAGTAAAGCGCATCCGCATACCTCGTGATAGTTCCGATGTTTCCGGGAAACAGGACTATTGGAACGTCTACAATTTTCTTTACCTCTTTTACAACGTAATCCAAAGGTTCTCCTTGGACTCCTACGCTACCTCCAACTAAGATCACATCAGCCCCACCTTCGTAGATCCTCCTTGCAGTTTCGATAGAATCATCCAAGCTCTTGTAATCTAAAGGATCTATGACACCAAACAGCAGTCCTCCCTTATCTACGACATTTTCGATTATGTATCTCTCAACCCTGCCCCTCATTCAAACTCCTCCAGTAATTCACGATTTCCCTTATTCCATCCCAAATCTTTCTTGGTCTAAAATTCAGTTCCCTCATAGCCTTACTTATATCAAACACCCTGTCACTCGTCAGAACTTTCACATGCTCACTTAAGCCCAGAGGTTTTGCCAGCATCTTCGCTAGGGTTTTTGGTATTCGGAGTATAAAAAACCTTTTTCTAAGGAGACTCGCAGTAAACACAACTACATCCTTGAGTCTCTCAGAATTACCACAAACGATGTAAATTCCCCTTACATCTCTCCTCAAAGCCTTCACAAAGCAATCTGCAACATCGTTGACGTGGACGAAAGGTACCCTGTTCTCTCCAGTCCCTATCATGGGAACAACTCCCCTGTTTATCATAGATATGAACCTGAAGTATACATCGTACTGAGTTCCGTAAATAGTTCCAATTCTGAGTATAACGTGATCTCTGTGAGATCTAACTATCTCTTCAGCTATTGCTTTGGTTTTGGCGTATTCACTGTCTGGATTTATTTCGGTCTCCTCGTTTGCCATGTAAGGAGGATTCGATCCATAAACAGATATTGAACTTGCAAATACAACCTTAGCATCCTTTGGTATCGAGTTTATTATATTTTCAGTTATCCTAACGTTCCCTTCCCAAAGAGACCTCTTATCGTTAAACTTCATGCTACCTGCGACATGTAAAACCGCTCTCGCATCTCTAAGTATTTTCTTCAACTCTTCAACATCGTAACTCGTAACAACCTCATTCTTTAAGCCGTAACTCCTTCTAACTAACGGAATTCCATCAACCATCCTTAATATTACCCTTCCAAGTCTTCCATTTGCTCCCGTTACGTAAATCATGCAGTAAATCTTAAGCTTTACTTATTGTATTTTTGTTGCAACATCTTTAAATATCGTAGATAAACTTGAATGAGATGTTCAGGCACATAGTGAGGATTGCGGATACTGATTTGGATGGAAACAAGCCTGTGATGATTGCACTTACAGGAATAAAGGGGATTGGATTGAGGATGGCGAGAGCGATAACAAACGCATTGAATTTAAACCCCAGAACTAAACTCGGAGAGCTTGACGATGAAACTGTGGAGAAGCTTAAGAGGTTTGTCGAGGAGGAGATCGAAAGTAACATACCTCCATGGATGTTCAACAGAAGGAGGGATCCGCACTCTGGGAGAGATTTACATCTCCTCTCAAAGGATGTCGATTTTGCAAAGATGCTCGATATAGAGAGGATGATCAAGATGAAGTGTTACAAAGGTGTTAGGCATGCGAAGGGTTACAAGGTAAGGGGTCAGAGGACGAGATCCACGGGTAGGAAGGGTATGACCGTTGGAGTTATTAGGAAGAAGAGGTGATCCGATGGGAGATCCGAAGAGGCACAGAAAAAAGTATGTGACACCAAAGAAACCTTGGGACAAGGTTAGGCTTGAGAGAGAGGCTCAACTGATCATAAAATACGGTTTGAGAAATAAGAGGGAGCTTTGGAGATTTGAGAACATCCTGAGAAAGTATAGAAGAGTTGCAAGGGATCTGCTTAGCAAGATAAATCTTCCTGGAAGAGAGGGGGAGATTGCAAGGGCCAAGGCTAGGGCTGTGATAGAAAAGTTGGTTAGATTGGGAATACTCGAAGAGAAATCCACACTCGACGACATCCTGAACCTGAACGTGGAGAACTTCCTTGAGAGGAGACTTCAAACTATCGTTTACAGGCAGGGATTGGCAAAAACGATAAAACAGGCGAGACAGTTCATAACCCACGGACACATAGCCATTGACGGTAGAAGGGTTACATCTCCGAGCTACATCGTTGAGAGGGATGAGGAAACAAAGATAAGTTTCTATCCAAACTCTCCGTTTTCGAGGTGATTTGAATGAAGAAGGGTAGGTGGGGTATTGCACACATATTCAGCAGCTTTAACAACACGATAATAACGATCACAGATATAACCGGAAGCGAAACTATTGCGAGGGTGAGTGGAGGTATGATAGTCAAGGCCGACAGAGATGAGGGAAATCCGTACACAGCAATGCAGGCAGCCTTAAGGGCTGCAGAGATAGCAAAGGAGAAGGGAATCGAAGGTGTTCACATTAAGGTCAGAGCCCCAGGTGGAAACAAGCACGTAACACCTGGCCCGGGTGCACAGGCTGCGATAAGGGCTTTGGCGAGGGCTGGTTTGAAGATCGGTAGGATCGAGGACGTAACCCCGATTCCACACGATGGAACCCGTCCACCTGGTGGTAAGAGAGGAAGGAGGGTATGAAGATCGAGATAATTGAAGAAAAAGACCTTAAGATAAGATTCATACTTAGGGGAGCCCCGGTTGCACTTGCAAATTCTTTTAGGAGGGCTATGAAGAGCTTAGTTCCTACGATGGCCGTCGATTACGTTGTGTTCTACATGAACACTTCATTCCTCTACGATGAGATCATAGCTCACAGGATAGGTCTGATACCAATAAAGACTGATCTAAAGAGGTTTAACATGCCGAACGAGTGTGTATGTGGTGGTGAAGGCTGTCCGAACTGTCAAGTTTCGTTTAGATTAAATGTTGAGGGACCAAAGGTGGTTTACTCTGGAGATCTCGTGTCCGAGGATCCTGAGATACGTCCGGTCTATGACAACATTCCCATAGTTGAACTGTTTAAGGGACAACAGCTTATGATCGAAGCAGTCGCTCGATTGGGTTTGGGAAAGGAACACGCGAAGTATCAACCTGTTTCATCTTGCTACTACAAGATCATACCCGAGATAAGGATTGAAGATTGCAGCAAGTGCGGAGCTTGCGTCGAAGCTTGTCCGAGAGGAATCCTTAAGTTAAACGAAGTAGTTGAGGTAAAAGATGTTTTGGAGTGTTCGATGTGTATGGAGTGCGTTAAGGTCTGTGAAGAAGGTGCAATAAAGGTTCTCGAATCCGACAACTATCTGTTCTTCGTTGAGGGAACCGGATCCTTACCTGTTAGAGAAGTTATGAAGAAGGCTATAGAGGCCCTTAAGAAGAAGGCTGAGATCATGAACGACGTTTTGAGTGAGATAACATGATGGTTGGAATAATATCGGACGTTCACGGTAACCTTATAGCTTTAGAAGAGGTCTTGAAGCGTTTAAATCGATGCGAAGTCATTTACTGTGCTGGCGATGTTGTAGGATACTATCCTTTTCCAAATGAGGTTATAGAGATTTTTAAAGAGCATGAAATAAAAAGTGTCATGGGAAATCACGATTATGCAGTTGTTACAGGTGACTTCTTTGGATTCAACGTTTATGCAAGGATTGCTGGTGAGTGGACAAGGAAGAATTTGAAGGATGAGAACTTGGAGTGGCTCACGAATTTACCGTTAAGAATTGAAACTGATTGGTTCAACGTGTACCATGGAATGCCATCGGACGATCTGAGTGTTTTAGAAGAGTACATCTTTCCAAACGATCCAAGGATAGAGCTGAGTCTGGAAGAACTCGGGAAGAACGTTATCGTTGGGCACACGCACGTCCAATTCGTGAAGTGGTATAAGGGATTGTTCTTTGCAAATCCTGGAAGCGTTGGACAGCCGAGAGATGGAAATCCAGATTCCGCATATGCAATCTACGATACAGAAAAAGGAAGGATAGAGCTTAAGAGGACGAAGTATAGAATTCAGGAGGTTTACGAATCTGTGATAAACTCTGGATTACCGGAGTTTTTGGGTGAGAGGTTGTTCTTGGGATACTGATCACCGAAAGTGCGGTATTATCTCATCTCCGATCATCCTTATAGCCTTGGTCTTTTCGCTTCCTATCGGACTTCCAACGACCAACTGTGTAACTCCCAGCTTTCTTACCTCTTCGATTCTCTCAATCACATCGTCAGGAGTTCCGGAAATTGAGAACTCCTCAACCATCTCATCGCTCACGACCTCAACGACTTTCCTCCAGTTACCCTTTTTAAAGGCTTCTCTTAGAGCTGAACTGACTAAGCTAGCAGAACCTTGATCGATTCCATGTCTCTCCAAAACCTCCTTCGGTGAACTTGAGACGATGAATGCAACGATCATCTTAGCGTTTTGAATCGCTCTGTCTCTATCTCTATCTATGCTAAATGACGTGCACAACGCAAAATCGAAACCCTCTCTAAGCTTCACAATTTCCAATGCAGCCTTCACATCTTTCGGATGGGAAGCGTTCAAAAGCAAACCGTCACCCAACTCCGAAGCCAACCTTATCATCTTTTCCCTTTGAGCTCCGATGTATATTGGGATCTTTCCAGAGCTAAAGGAGAGCTTTGCAGATCTAAATTTGAACACGTCACCTTCGAAATCTACAACTTCGCCATTCAAAAGTTTCCTTATGATGTGGATGGATTCTTGAACCCTCTTCAAAGGTTTCACCCTCTCTATCCCTATCCTTTCAAGTGTAAACTCATCTCCAGCCCCAATTCCCAATACAGCTCTTCCGTGACTAACCTCGTTTATCGTCGCTATAGCCGATGCTATGACGGCAGGATTCACGTGATAAGGGTTTGTGATGCCAGTTCCTATCTTAACGTTTCGAGTCGATCTTGCAAGTATCGTGAGCGTTACGAAGACGTTTCTGTTGTTGTAGTGATCCGTCACCCATACGTATTCAAATCCCTTTTCTTCTGAAAGTTTTGCGTAGTATTCGAGTTCGTACATCTTTGAGTTTGGTATAAGTTCGATTCCAAACTTCATGATTTAAGTTACAATAAGGTTGCTAAGAAAGCTTTGCCTTTCAAGGCGGGGATGAATTAGGGGAGAAGGTAGGGGGAGGTTGTTGGTAGGTTTTTATTATAACAAAACATTTAAATCATATTTGTTCATAATTGAACAAATGGTAAAGAGATTCCGATAACAGAGGAAGCGTATTGGAAGTTGTTAAAGCTAAAAGCAGAACTAAAATGCGAGACTTGGACGG
>CAZUUE010000055.1:0-5882 GCA_964623695.1 uncultured archaeon | reverse complement strand
AGAGCTGAGGTCGATGAAGTCTAAGGGTTTGGTGGAGATTTTATCATGTATTTCTACGAATCTCCACCAAACCTGAACCCCAGTTTTTAGGTGAGATCGCTCTGTTGATATTTAGATTAATAATTTTAATTTTTAATAATATCTGTTTAACCTCATCGACCCTACACTTTCAACAAAGCAAGGTGAGATTATTAATCTCTTGATCTTAGTTGAGACATGGAGAAGTTCAGTTATGCGAAGGCAGGAGTTGATATAAGAAGGGAAGAGAGAGCTGTAAAGGCTCTTTTAGGAAAGATAAAGCACGTTCGGGAGGGTTTCGGGAGACCCATTTTAACGGGACATTATGCGAGTGTGCTGGATTTTGGAGATTTTGGACTGGCGATAACGATAGATGGTGTTGGGACGAAGATAATGGTTGCAGAAAAGCTTGGTAAATTCGATACGATTGGGATAGACTGCGTCGCAATGAACGTAAACGATCTTATTGCAATTGGTGCTGAGCCTATCGCAATGGTTGATTACATCGCAACGTTCAAGCCAGACGAGAGTGTGATGGAGCAGATTGCGGTTGGGTTGGAGAAGGGTTGTAAGATCGCAAACATAACGCTCGTTGGAGGAGAAACTGCAACCTTACCGGATCTAATAAAAGGATGGGATTTGGTCGGGACAGCTGTTGGAATCGTCGATAAGGATAAGATAATTACTGGAAGAGAGATCGAATTGGGAGATGTCATATTCGGAATTCCAAGTAGCGGAATTCACAGTAATGGCCTGACACTCGCAAGGAAAGTTGTAGAGAGTGCCAGGATTAGCTATCATGATGAATTCGATGGGAAAACCATAGGTGAGGAGTTACTGACTCCAACGAGGATATACATCGAAGTTCTCGATGTCATCAGGAACTGTGAAGTTCACGGATTGGCACATATAACCGGTGGCGGATTGTTAAACCTCAAGAGACTTAAAAACGTGAAGTTCGTGATAGACAAACCCTTGAAGCCTCAGAGAATATTCAAGTTCATTCAAGAACTTGGAAGTATAGATGATGACGAGATGTATAGAACGTTCAACATGGGTATGGGTTTTGCAATTGTACTACCGGAGAACGAAGTGAAGGATGTTAAGAAATTCGTCGATGGTAGAGTTGTTGGCTACGTTGAAGAGGGTGAAGGTGTATACGTCAAGGATCTTAGGATCGATAGTTTTTAATATTTCTTTTTCAAAATTTAAATATGGTTAAAGTTGGGGATGTGATGGTTAAAGATATCGTTTCTGTGGATTACAAGACACCAGTTAAGGATGTTGTAAGGGTGATGGGCGAGAAAAGGATAGGAAGCGTTTTGGTTTCAAAGGGTGATGAGATTTACGGTATATTCACCGAGAGGGACTTGGTTTCCAAGGTTCTGCTTGAAGGTGATTTGAACGACGAGGTTGGTAAGTACACCTCAACTCCCCTCATAACGGTTTCACCGGACTACGATCTAAAGGAGGCGACGAGGATTATGTCCGATATGAAGATAAAGAGGTTGGTGGTCGTTGAAGATGGCAAGATCGTTGGAATCCTTACGGCGAGCGATGTTGTTAGGGCTATAGCTAAGGCTCCTTTGGGGGTGTTGTAGATGCTTAAGTGTGTTTCCTGCGATAGAGAGCTTAAAGAGGAGGATGAGGGAGTAACTTGGAGGAGATGCAGTATATGTAAGAGACCGGTCTGTTTCGATGACATAAGATACATCGGAACTTGGGTTAGGGGACTGTACAAGAACTTCGTCAACGTTATTCCCGTCTGCCCCGAATGCTTGCCAAAGTCTATGTTGAGGAGGTTGGCTGAGAGGAAGCTTGAGGAAGAATGACCATTCGTTGGTTTCATTTATCATAAAGTACATCTATCATTTTTGAAAGCCTTAAAATGAATATTATTTTAATATTTTAATCATTACTATAAAATCATTAAAGAATAAAATTTAAAGAATAAAATAAGATTTTTAGTTTATAAATTTTATAAAATAGTAATATAATACTACTGATTTAAATGACAGCCGATGCAATTTTCATAGAAAAATGTAGAAATTAGTGTGAATTTATATACTTTAGAGCTAAAGCGTAAGCCGAGCAAGAATGTACATCTAATCCAAAACTCTTAGCCAACATCTTACCAATAGTACTTGTATAAGATGGATCAACGAGATGTAACTTAACGTTAGCTCTTTCAGCTAACATCTTTAAATGATCTAGATACTCTCTCAAGGCAAACTTCGAAATTTTTCTATTAGTTGTCTTATTTTTAGACTTAGTCTCTGGTTTTTCTAACTTCTCAGCAACAAAGATTCCAACGTTGTGATTTAGAGCATATTCAAACAACTTCTTTAGAGCTTTTCTTCTTACATCTTGAGCCTTCCCCTTTGAGTAATTAATTACCTCTGGAAAGTGTTCGTTCTTAACATCGATAAGCAATCCTTTGCAATCAACCATGACCATACAGATTCTGTCTGGATTGAGGTCAAACGATGCTACGTATTTTCCATTATTTCTTACGTTAGCTACAACTGGTAGGTATTTTCTATAAATCTCCGTCGGAACGTGAACGTAGATGTAAAACTTATCTCCATCAACCTTAACGCCAGCAGGGAACGCAAAGCTCGGATTTATCAACTCTTCAACAATTGGTAAATGCTTCCTACCAAATCTAACTTCGAATTCTACAAACTCATGCTTACCATCTGTGTGAGGAATCTTGATGAGAACTTTATTACTGGAGACAAACCTAATGTTCCTATTTCCTTTCTCATTGGATTTACCTACTGAATATAGTTGTGGTTTCTTGAGTTTAAGGTACGGTTGTTTTCTGTACAATTTAGCCCTTTGTAGTGCCGAATAAGCATAGTGACTGTTATTCAGAACTCTACTAGTGATGATCTTAACAATAAAATTGTCGTCTAAGTCTTTCCTTATTAGATTATGTGCAAGTTCCACGGCATCTTTGAAGTTTCTCATCAAATGATGAAGCTTAGCTCTTAAAACAAGATCATCAATCTTTAATCTTCCTTTTATCGTTGCTTGGATTTTATCCTTTCTCTTTCTACCCATAACCTCATAGCCTCCTCAATAGCCTTCTTAAAAGCTCCATAATATCCGAACTTCTTCACAGCTAGTTCCATGAACTCTTCATACAGATGTTCTGGAACGTAAACAGTCGTCTTCTTAACCATATATATCACCTGACATATAGACACTATGCCATAAGATTTATAAACCCTTTGGTTAAGTAACCATTAACTCGAAGCCGATGAAGATGGCGAGGCTGATGAGTCTCTAATGATCCGAAGTTACCGAACGGGAGTGCCGAGCAGAGAACGAGACTAATACAGAAAAAGGTGCTCCCGCTAGGTGGCTTCGGTGATATTACGGGGAATGAAGGTTTAGGTGGAAATTACACAAATTTCGATAAATTTCCACCTAAGCTGAATCCCGTTTCAGAGCAAAATATCCTTATACTTAACCTCCATATAGGTTCGCGAATGAGGATTCAGATATACGGTGCAGGGATTGCTGGTAGTTACCTTTATCATTTACTGTCTCAAGATTTCGATGTATCGATTTATGATGTAAGAGATAAGCCAGACTGCAGGTGTGCTTGGGGATTCAGCTATTCTGAAACCAAGGAGTTGTACAAGGAGATAGGTTTAAACGTCGATGATTACATACTATCAAAACCGGAGTTTGTCGTTGTAAATCGCAAACTGTGGTTAAAGAACAAAGAAGTAGTTATACTTGATAAGAAGAGACTTATGGAGGATCTTTGGAGTTTCGAGATGAGAGATGAAGGTGGTGACATCGTTGTGGATGCGACCGGGAGTAGCAGAGCAATATTGCCAAGAATAAAAAACGATTCGATTTATTTTACAGTTCAATACATCGAGAAACAAGATTTAGATGAAAACATATACATATACATGGTTAAAACTGGTTACGCATGGGCTTTTCCCCTTGGAGATGAGTGGCATATAGGTGCCGGAGATTTGACGAAGGAGAGGGCTTTGAATCTCATAAAGAAACTTAGAGAAACGTACAGATTGGAGGATCCCAAGAAGGATTGTATATGTTTTGGAAGGATAAGACTTCTACCTCCCTCGAAGTGCAAGCCGATAGTTCATAATAACGTTTATGGAGTTGGAGAGGCTGTGGGATGTGTTAGTGGCACCGGAGAAGGGAACGCCCCATCTTTAAGATGTGCGAAGATATTTCACAACTGTCTGATTAACGATGAACTTGAAATGTATGAGGAGAGAATATTAAAAGAGTTTTGGTGGATAGAGGTTGAACATAAGTTCGTTTCAGCCATTCAAAATGGAAAAAAGATCACAGCCTTGATGCTTCTGCCAAAGATCATATCTATCGAATCGAAGAGGAGTGTCAAACATTCGTTTGAGACTATGAAGAGTATATTAAGCATGCTCATTCCAAAGTAAAGCAAAAAGCTTAACTAATTGTTCACATTACATACGAGATGAAGCACCTGATATCGATGGCAGATCTAAGTTCAGACGAACTTGAGGAGATATTAAAGCTTGCTGAGAAGTTAAAGGAGGAGAGGTATAAAGGAAGGGTTACGGATTATTTGAAAAACAAGAGTCTGGCAATGATATTCGAACTGCCCTCGACGAGAACAAGGATATCTTTTGAAGTTGCAATGACAGACTTGGGTGGACACGCTTTGTATCTAAATTGGAACGATTTACAGCTTGGAAGGGGTGAACCGATAAAGGATACTGCTAGGGTTTTAAGTAGATACGTTCACGCTGTCATGATGAGGGTTAGGAACCATGGGACCATACTTGAATTTGCAAGGTATTCGAGCGTTCCAGTTATAAACGGATTGAGCAATCTTGAACATCCCTGCCAAGTGATAGCTGATCTCTTAACGATAAAGGAGTACAAGGGAGATCTTGGTAGTGTCAAGCTCGCTTGGATAGGCGATGGAAACAACGTCTGTAACTCCCTGATATTGGCTTCAGCTTTAACTGGGATGGAGATGGTAGTTTGCACACCGAAGGGTTACGAGCCAAACAGAGCAATCGTTGAGCAGGCTATAAACATGGGTGCAAAGCTTGAGTTCGAGAGCGATCCTTTTAAAGCCGTTGAAGATTCCGATGTGATATACACGGATGTCTGGGTCTCTATGGGTCAGGAGAGGGAGAGGAGAAAGAGGTTAAGAGCTTTTGCAGGTTATCAGGTTTCTCAAAAGATAGTTGAATCTGCGAAGACGAATGTAGTTGTGATGCACTGCTTACCCGCTCATAGAGGTGAAGAGATCGCTGAGGATGTTTTGGAGGGAGAGCACTCGATAGTGTTTGATCAGGCAGAAAATAGGCTACATGCTCAAAAGGCTATACTGCTAAAGTTGATTGGAAAAGAGATTGAATAATTAGGCTGATTTCTTTACCAAAACGATTTCTATCGTTGAAACGTTTAGCTTTCTTCCCTGTTCAGAATCAAGTTCATCCGTATCTATCTTTATGTTCTCTACATCGACATTCGGTAAGAACCTCTTTCTTACAATTTCAGCAACATCCACAGCCCTACTTATGGCTTTACCTCTAGCCTTCAAAACAACCTTCTCAGCACCCTCATTGAACTGTGTCAAAGTCGCCAAGACGTAGTTCATTACCGGCTTCTGTCCTATGTAAACGACACCCTCCGTCATGTTCTAAGCATGACTGATTCGTTATTTAAAGGTTGTGACAGCAAACTTTATCTTACTTAAAGCTTACAATTAAAAGCCGGGGTTGCAGAGTCTGGAACTGCGGGGGACTCGAGATCCCCTGCCCGAAAGGGTTCGTGGGTTCAAATCCCACCCCCGGCGTCTATGTTCGATCTTACTTATT
>CAZUUE010000054.1:0-5893 GCA_964623695.1 uncultured archaeon | reverse complement strand
AAAATCGAAGAACTTGAAGAAACATCCTTGGAACTTCAAAAACTCAATTTCCTAAGTTTTTGTCTTATTAAAGTTTTAGTGTCAATGATTGTTTCGTAGAACTATATCCGCTCGTTTAATGTTAGGTTTTCTTAAATTTATGATAACAGAGGCTTCAAAATTACCGCATTCTTTACCTTAGCCTTAAATTCTTCTGGATCTGCCTTTAAACCTAGTTCACCGTAGTGCATCGGAATGAAGAACTTGGCCTTTATATCCTTCGTAGCCTCAACCGCTTCATTCAAATCCATCGTATAAGTACCTCCAATTGGAAGTAGCGCGATATCAACTTCGATTTCCTTCATCTCTGGAATTCTATCTGTGTCTCCAGCATGGTATATTTTAACACCGTCAACGTTCACAATGTAACCTACACAGCAACCCTTTTTATGGTAGGGCTTATCTACGTTGTAGGATGGAACTGCTTTAATCTCAACACCCTTTATGTTTACGGTTTCTCCGATTGAGATCTCGTGTGTTTTGTATCCTTCAACGACACAACCCTTCGGATGAACGATAACTGTATCCGATTTTGCCAAAAGTCTGATCGATTTAACATCGAGATGATCGAAGTGATCGTGTGTAACCAGTATTAAGTCAGCCTTTTCAAGCTCTTTAACTTCGTAGGGGTCGATGTAAATCAAAACCGAGTCTTTTATCCTAAATCCGGCATGCTTCAGCCACGTTATCTCAACGTTTTCGTATTTAAATGTGCTTTCGGTCATACCTTTACTTCACTCAAAAGATTTAAACCTTTGCCCATCCGTTTTCTTATGATAATCACAGATGACCACATGCACATCTACAACAACTTGAAGCTAAAAGCCTTGGAGCAGTTCAAGA
Organism: uncultured archaeon; assembly: GCA_964623695.1. Classification (GTDB taxonomy): domain Archaea; phylum Halobacteriota; class Archaeoglobi; order Archaeoglobales; family Archaeoglobaceae; genus Archaeoglobus_B. The sequence continues at coordinate 5,011 of CAZUUE010000054.1, read as the reverse complement.
GAGCTGGAGGTACTCATGTGTTCTTAGTTAACCTGTTGAGTAAAAACTACGGATTGAAACCAAGTAAACCAGAAGACTTTTTGGAGATTTTTGAGAGGCATGTGAGACTTGTCGAGAAGGCTAACAAGATAGTGAGAGCTTTTGCAGTCATAGGTGTTCATCCAGCTGAGATAACGATACTGGGTGAGAGGATTGGTTTTGAGAGTGCATCCGAGATAATGAAATCGGCTTTGGATCTGGCTGGTAAGCTAATTGAAGAAGGAAAGGCTGTCGCTTTGAAGAGCGGAAGACCGCACTACAAGGTTTCTAAGGGGGTTTGGAGATTGAGTAACGATGTCATGCTACATGCATTCGAAGTTGCCAGAGATGTTGGATGTGCTGTTCAAATTCATACAGAATCGTACACTTATGATGGTATGAAAGAGATAGCTGAGATGGCTGATGAAGTTGGATTAAAGAGGTTTAAAGTTGTTAAACACTTCTCTCCACCAAAGGTTAAGGAGTTTGAGGAGTTAGGACTATTCCCATCGGTTATATGCTTGGACGATTACGCTTTAATGGCTGCAAACGAGGGAGATAGATTCATGCTTGAAACAGACTATATAGATGACAAAGATAGACCAGGCGCAGTTCTTGGTCCAAAAACTGTGCCAAGAAAGGTTAGAGAGTTAATTGAGCATGGGTTTGACGAGGATTTCGTTTACAAGATATGCGTTGAGAATGTTGAGAAGGTTTATGGTGTGGAGATAGTCGAATGATTAAAGAAACTTAAAAAGAAATCTGACGGCTATTAAAAGCAAGATTATGGCTAAGATCTTTCTGATCGTAGATTCTTTGAGTTTTCTGTGTGCGACGTATCCTGCAAAGTATCCCGAAATCATAGCTGGAATTGATGCAGAGATGGCGACACTCCAATCCACACCTCCTAAATGCATGTATGTTAAGAAACTTGTTAGAGACGAAAATGGAACGCTTAGAGGTGTTAAGGTTATTGCCAATTTCGGATTCAAGCCGAACAGCATGAGTAATGGTAAGATGACACCGCCACCTCCCACACCCAAGAGCCCAGATACGAACCCAGCCAGAGAACCTATAAAGATCAATATTGGAATTGAAACTTCTTCTTTTTCCCCAAACTCACCCATCGGAATCAAGGTTGTAATTGAAACGAAGATCAAAAATAACATGAACAAGAATCCGACAACTCTACTGGGAATTAAAATGGAAACAAGGGCACCTAGGGGAGCAAACGCCACTGATGAAGTTATAATCGGTAAAGCTATCTTTGGCTTGAGAAACCCAGTTCGGATGTTGTGGAAGGTTACTGATGTAGTGGTTAAAACGTTCACAAGAAGTCCGGCGGATCTAGCATATGTGAACGGGACACCAATGAGGACGAGTATAGGTATCAAGGCTATAGCCGAACCCAATCCACACAGAGCGAAGACGAAGGAAACTGTAAATGAAACTACGCATATCAGTGGATTCATTTACAACACTCACGCTTGATTCTTTCATAAATCTCGATCGCTCTCTTCCATTCTTCTTTACTTAATGCTGGATCTTTGATGCCGTTTAATAGGAAAGCTTCTGTTCTCTCTAAGCATGTCGAGCATTTAAGGCAGGGTCTGTCTTCACCCCTGTAACAACTCCAAGTGAGTTCATAAGGAACGCCCAACTTCAATCCAAGTTTTACTATCTCCACCTTGGTCATATCAATGAAAGGAGCTTCTATCTCCACCGGTTCAAAGATCGTAGCTAGATAGACAGCTGTATCAAGAGCCTTCACGAACTCCTTCCTGCAATCTGGATAAATTGCATAATCGGATTTGTGTGCGGCGTAAAAAACCTTTCTTTTGTTGATCTTAACTGCATAACCAACCGCTATAGCTAAGAATATCATATTTCTGTTTGGCACTATCGTTACCTTCTGTATTTCGTCTGTGTAGAACCCAATCGGAACATCCTCATCTCCTGTTATAGCACCCTTAGATATGAGCTCGTGAACACTTGAAATGTCGACTATCTTGTGTTCTATCTCCGCATCTAAATTTTCCCTTGCATATTCAACCACAAGCTTAGCATGATCTATCTCCTTAACGTGCCTTTGCCCGTAATTGAAAGTTAAAACGTGAACCTCTTCATATCGTAGCTCTTCGATCAGATACCAGAGCAAAGTTGAACTATCGATACCACCGCTCATTATCAAGACCATAGATTAAGTTATGGAACCAAAGACTAAATACTTTTTATAAAACCGTAAGCAACGTGAAAGATATGAGAGTGTGTATCTTGTACTCTGGAGGTAAGGATTCCAATTTAGCGTTGCTTAAAGCGTATGAGGAGTTTGATGTTGCATGTTTGGTCACAGTTAGTCCAAGATCTGAAGAGAGTTACCTTTTTCATTATCCAAATACCGAACTTGTCCAACTTCAAGCTGAATCGCTTAAACTACCCCTGATAATGGAAACATGCTTGGATGACGAAGTTAGTGGTCTAAGAGCTTTGTATAACGTTTTAATGTGTGCAAGGGATCTTTACGGAGTTGAAGGTGTCGTTACGGGAGCTATAAGATCGACGTACCAAGCGACAAGATTTCAAAAAGTTTGTGACGACTTAAAGCTGTGGTGCTTTAACCCACTATGGTTGAGAGATGAAATCTCTTTGCTCAAAGAGGCTTTGGATTACGGTTTTGAGATAATATTTACGAGAGTTGCTGGCTATCCACTGAAGAAGACTATCCTTGGCAAGATGTTAACCAAAGATGTCGTTAAAGAATTTGACAGGATGAAAAGTTATCTAAATCCTTCTGGTGAAGGAGGAGAGTACGAAACTTTGGTTTTGGACATGCCACTGTTCACGAAAAAGCTTAAGATTGTTGATTATGTGATCGTTGGGGCTGATTACGATGCCACGTTGATTGTTAAAAAAGCTGAACTTGAGGAGAGATAAGTTTTTATTGTTTACAGAAGAGATAAAGGATGGGAGGAGTTTTTCGAAATTGTAGCTGGAAAATCTAATGTATTTGGAATGAGAAACGAGAGAGAAATTGAAGGGGGTTGGAAATGATGAATATCTTCGATACAAGTGTAATTAAGATTCTTAGCAGAAACGATAGGACGACGGTAACATCATTCAAATTGCTCAGTATAAACAAACCGTTCTTAAAAAATGTTCTCAAGTCTTATTTCGACGAAAGGAGTGTAAAGTTTATTGATAACAGTGATCCAAGTAAGGAGAAAGAATTCAAAAGATTTGTTGATGGTGTCTTCGACAATTACTCAAAGACCATTCACATTTGCAGCTCGGATTTTGAGATCCATAGGGAATATTAAAGCTTAAGATTTAAAATGATAACGATAATATCGACCTGCAAATACAAACTTAGCGAGGAAGAATTTGTTAGACCGATTGTAGAAATAGTGAAGGGGTTTGGATTAGATTACGGCATTAGGCGTTACAATGAAAGGATAGAGATCGATGATCGTTCCAAGGTAATAATATGTGGAACTGCCTTACGTGATTTTGACTATCTAAACTACATCGACAACTTCACATGGCTAACCGACTACGATGGAGAAGTCTTGGGGATATGTGCCGGATATAACATATTAGCAATGGTATACTCAAATGAGTTGGAGGAGGTTAAAAAGATTGGTGTTTACGATGTGATGGTTGTAAAAGACAATCCTCTGGTTGAGAAAGGATCAATAAGAAGTTACTTCTTACACACTTACGCATTGAAAATGATAAATAACAATCTAGAGTGTTTAGCCGTGCAAGATGATGAAATCTGTATCTTTAAGGTAAAGAATAAAAATTTCTATGGTGTTTCATTCCATCCAGAGGTTCTCAACAAGGAGATTATAACAAATTTCCTTAAATTGTAATTTGAATATTTGACTTCGAGAAAAAAATCGAGGAACAATCCTCAGATGTCTTTGAATGTCATAAGTCGTAAGTCGTAATTGGTACACCCACATCAGTTAAATATCAGTTAGAGTATGTTTTAAACGATGAAGCTTGAGGAGTTAAAGTTTGGAACTGAGCTTGTTAAGAGAGGATTTGCAAAGATGCAGAAAGGAGGAGTTATCATGGATGTCACTAACGCCGAGCAGGCTCAAATAGCTGAAGATGCTGGTGCCGTGGCTGTGATGGCTTTGCACAAGGTTCCAGCTGATATAAGAGCTTCAGGAGGAGTTGCGAGGATGGCGGATCCAAAGAAGATTCAAGAGATAATAGATGCTGTGACGATACCAGTGATGGCAAAGTGCAGAATTGGGCACATAGCAGAAGCCAGAGCATTGGAAGCTTTGGGAGTTGACATGATCGATGAGAGTGAGGTTTTAACGCCAGCAGACGTTTTCTTTCACATAGACAAGCGTAAGTTTACAGTTCCATTTGTTTGTGGCGCAAGGAGCTTGGGTGAGGCTGTGAGGAGGATATGGGAAGGCGCTGCAATGATTAGAACTAAGGGTGAAGCTGGAACTGGAAACATCGTTGAGGCTGTGAAGCACATGAGGTTGATGAATTACGCTATTGCTGAGATCGTAAACATGGACAACGACGAGATTTACGAAGTTGCAAAGAAATATGCTGAGAGATACTTTGAACTGGCAAAGATGGTCAGAGCTGAGATGGGTTTTACGACTGAGATAAAGTTAGATGATATAGTATTTGAGGAATACACGCTTGGTGAGATAATAGAAGGGATATACGATGTTTTGCTTGAAGTAAAGAAGCTCGGTAGATTACCAGTTGTAAACTTTGCAGCTGGAGGAGTTGCAACTCCAGCAGATGCTGCTTTAATGATGCAGTTAGGTGCCGATGGAGTCTTTGTTGGCAGCGGAATCTTCAAGTCATCAAATCCAGAGGGATATGCTAGAGCTATAGTTGAAGCTGTCCAGCATTGGGATGAACCTGAAGTAATTGCCGAAGTTAGCAAGGGCTTAGGAGAAGCTATGAGAGGACTGGAGGTTTCACAACTTAACGTTAGAATGCAGGAAAGAGG
>CAZUUE010000053.1:0-6045 GCA_964623695.1 uncultured archaeon | reverse complement strand
ACCACAGCAGAAACCTCGCTTTGGCAAAGCTTCTGGCAGAGAAGGGTTTGAACGTCGGAGTCTACGATGAGCTGTTCACATCAGAGGAAATTGATAAACTCGGATTGAAATGGTTGAATCCAGAGGAAGCAGATGTCGTATTCGATTGCTTCGAATTGAGGATCGAGTATGTCAAACGTTGAGATCGTCTTTGCCGTGATATCTATGGTAACATTCGGTTTGGTTGGGATAATATACAAGATAGCGATAGATCGCATAGATTTCATATCTCTGGTGTTCTTCGTTTACCTTTTCTCAACGATCCTCATGGGTTTAATCTGGCTGACGATTCCCGTGAAGCATGTGACGTTAGATGGTATCAAACTATCCCTTCTATCTTCGATTTTGGCTGTGGTTGGCATGCTTTCCTATATATACGCCTTAAAGGTCGGTGAGGTTAGCACCGTAGCTCCAATTAGAAATCTAGCATTGGTAGTTACGGTTATCTTGGCTATTTACGTTTTAAATGAAAGGCTGACGGTTGAGAAAACTCTTGGAGTGTTGTTTGCAATTCTGGCATTGATCTTGCTGAGCAGATAGAGCTCTTACTAAATCCTTTTAAAGCTCATGGTAGGCATGGTTTTTGTGGATGTAGGAAGAAGAGTAGCTAGAAACGCGATATACAACGTTTCAGGATTGATCATATGTAACGTCTCGGGTTTATTCCTAACGATCGTACTTGCAAGGATTCTGAAACCCGAATACTTCGGAATCTACAGTCTTGCACTATCGATCGCTATGCTTTCCATCGCCTTGGCGAATCTCGGTGTGGATAATGCGATCATCAGATATGTGGCCTACTACGTCGGAAGAAATGACTATGCAAAGATAAGGGGTCACTTCAGATACTTCTTAAAGGTCAAGATTGCACTCTCAGCGTTGGTATCTACATTTCTCATATTCCTATCGAAACATCTTGCGGCAATCTTTGGCGATGAAAGACTGATGATACCGTTCGTATTTGCCGGATTGGTGGTACTTTTTGCGTCATTCGCAAACTTCCTGAATTCATTCTTTATGGGGTTGCAGGAGTTTAAATATGTCCTCCTAAAGCGGATCGTATACGAGGCATCGAGATGGATCTTCGTCGTACCTTTAGGTATGCTCTACTTAGCTTCCGGAGCCATATTGGGCACTTCCATTGCTCATGCTGTATCATTTATATTTTTATGTTTCATTTTAATTAAAAAATATATACATTACATAAAGGGTTCTACTAAGACTGCGGATAGAGGTGTCAGAGCGTTCATAGGTTTCATGACGATAGCGAGCATTTCTGGGATAGTCTACACGTATGTCGATAGCGTTATGATCGGATACCTCTTAACCCCAACCGATGTCGGATACTACAGGGCGGCATATGTGATAGTCTTCGCGATAATTGGACTGATCTCATCCTTCAGTTACGTTCTGTTCCCTACATTTACCCAGCTTAGTATCGAAGACATAGGTAGATCGCTCGAAAGGCTTATGAGGTACACATCAATCGTAGCATTTCCGTCGGTTTTTGTGATAATATATCTATCTAAGATAATTATAAAATTAGTATATGGAAATGATTACCTTCCAGCCGTGGCACCGATGATGGTTTTAGCCTTTGTGTTGATTCCAGGAGCCTTCGATTATTTGATTACCATATTCAGTGCAAAGGAGAGACCTGATATCAACGCATCGATCATAACGACGAGTATGATCCTCAACGTGATCCTCAACTACGTTCTGATAACGTCCATCGGTATAGTTGGAGCGGCAGTTGCAACCGTTATATCACGATTTTTTGTCCTATTCGTGGTCATGTTTCTACTCTACAGGTTGTTTAAAATCTCTGTGAACATCAAAGCCATTACAAAACCCCTGATCGCATCCGCAACCATGGTTGCCGTCTTGATCGTCTTTTCTGAATCGGCAATCTTGGCTAGAGATATTATCAATGTCATTCTGGCGGGATTTGTATACCTACTGATCCTCCTCATTCTTAAAGGGATAACGTCGGAGGATATAAATTATCTAAGGGCAATTATTAAGTAACGTGAGTCAAATCTAAATTTAATGTGTGGAATATTCGGATTCTATGGATTCGATGATAGAGGGTTATTACAGCGTATGAGCAAGATATTGAAACATAGAGGCCCCGATGATAGAGGTTTCTTCACAGACGATAGGGTTGGTTTGGGGAATGTTAGGCTCAGTATAATAGATGTTGAAGGTGGTAGACAACCGATATACAACGAGGACAACTCGATAGTGGTTGTGTACAATGGGAAGATATACAATTTTAAGGAGTTGAGACGTGAACTTGAAAGAAGAGGTCACAGGTTCTACACGAACACAGATACAGAAGTCATAGTTCATGCGTATGAGGAGTGGGGTTTCGATTGTGTGAAGAGATTTAACGGTATGTTTGCGTTTGCTTTGTGGGATTCGAACAAGAAGTTGTTGTTTTTGGCGAGGGATAGGAGCGGAATAAAGCCCCTTTACTATACGATCTGCAATGGAAACTTCTTATTTGCCTCGGAGATAAAAGCAATTTTACTTCATCCAGAGGTCAAGAGGGAGTTGGATCTGCAAGCCTTTCATTACTTTATAAATTTGAGGTACGTTCCGAAGGAGTACACACTGTTTAAAGGTATTAAGAAGTTGCTGGCGGGGCACTACATGATCGTGAACGAAGAGGGGGTAACGATTAAAAGGTATTGGAGGCCCAGAATACGCATAAGAGATTACCCTGAGGAATACTTTGTAAAGAGATTGTTAAAACTGTTAAAGGAAGCCGTCAAAAGACACCTGATAAGCGACGTTCCCATCGGTGTATATCTGTCGAGTGGTTTGGATAGCTCAACGATCGTAGCCTTAGCTTCTCAGGTCAGTGAGGAGCCTATAAAAACGTTCACACTAGTGTTTGGAGATCCTAAGGACGAACATCTAGATTCGAGAAAGATCGCCGAGATGTTTGAGACCGATCACAAGGAGGTTCACATAGAAGGGCACAGGCTCTTGAAGGAATATCCAAAGATGATATGGCACGCAGATATGCCAAAGAGAAATCTTTACCCATACTACTTGGCCAAAGGTGTCAGTAAGTTCGTTAAGGTTGTTTTGAGCGGTCTGGGTGGAGATGAACTCTTTGGCGGATACGACTGGAAGTATCAATACGCCATGGGCGTTGAAAGTCTCAGGAGATCTGTTTCGAATGCGAAGATGTTAAAGGATCACGCCTACGAAATAATAAAGGTTTTGTCTGATTACGGTTCTTTGGAGGATATCGAACTGATAAACAGGTTGAAGAAGATCCTGTTTCTGGATAGCAACGTCGATCTGTACTTGGCCATCTCAAGCTTAGATGAGGTGTTCGTTGATGATTATCTGAAGAACATATACGGAGACAGACTTAAGGTGAATGAGCTGGCTCCGGTTAGGGAGATATTCAAGGAGTACTTCGAAGGAGATGAAAACTTCGTCGATCAGATATTGTTGGCCGATTACAGTGTAAAGCTTGTCGATGACTTTCTTCATGTCGAGGATACGATGTCCATGGCCAACTCATTGGAATCGAGGGTTCCGTTCTTAGACTGTGAGCTCGTGGAGTTTGCGTTCACGATACCTAGTCATCTCAAATTTAACGGACAGATGAACAAGTACATTCTGAAGAAGGCGATGATGAACATACTACCGAAGGAGGTCATAAAGAGGGAGAAGAGGGGATTTGGTGTCAACGTTTATCTGAGATTTAAGGATGAGATTAAAGATTACGCTGAGCAGATTCTGCCTGAGGGAAATGCCGTCAGGCTGGGATTGATTAGGAAGGATTACATTGAGAAAGTCCTGAGGACATACCCACAGCCTGAAATGGCCAAGCATTACACCCTCGTTTGGAATCTGATATCGTTCGAGATCTGGTACGAGATGTTCATAAACAACGATAAGATTGAAAAGCCGAAGTTCGATATCGATGCTTACATCGATTAAAATAAAAGTCTAAATGCTGATCAAGAAAAGGCTAGAATTTGAACTCAAGGTGATCATATGGTCTATAAGATTACGTTAGCATGGCTATCTGGATTCCTCCTAGGTTTAATTGCGATCTCCTTAGCCTTCCACATAACTATCGACGATCTTAGGAGTTTGATTTTGAGTATTTCTCATATGACGAATGACAATCAAGGAGGTACAATTGTATATAGGGTTATTTTTAACGATATCGAAGAAGTGAAACCGATTAAAAAATGTGAAGAAGCTAAATCACTACCAAACAAATTAATAATTAAACCATATATATATATATAGAAATAATGTGTATAGATTTGATAAAGAAGGTTTATATAGGATTTTAGTAGGAGGTCGGATTTGTGAGCAGAGGATAGTATATGATGGAAATCTAACCTCCTTACTGTCGGCAATAGCATGGATTCACACACACGGTAACAGAGATGACAGCTTACCTTACGTTAAACTGAAGAATATTGCTAAACATTCAAAACTATCTCTGACCTGTTGGTACATATCTAAATTCACTCACGAAATTTTGAACGAACTGGGTGTAAGATCTAGGATAGTTCACGGACACGCTTTACATAACCTAACGGGATACGACGATGGCCATGTAATGATCGAAGTTTACAGAGAAGACTTGGGAAAATGGGTTCTCTACGATATCGACAAAAACTGTTACTTCGTTAAAAATAAAACACCGTTATCCTTCATAGAATTTTGGATTACCCTTAGAGATGGCGAAGATTTTAACATAGTTCGTTTAGCAAGAGACGTTAGACTAGATGTCAATTTTCCGTACACCCCATACGCTGAGCTTAAATTAGCCAACGAGAAAAAGCTAAAGGATTGGTATAGGAGGGTGATCGAGGTTCCGGGGATTTATGAGAATGGTATCTATTACTACACAACGAGGAATGAGGAAGAAAAGGAGAGATATGAAAAATTATATAATATAAAATATATATTCACTAGATACATGGACTGCAAAACATTTATCAACACGTTTTACAATTCGAGTTGTCAATGATACTTATAACGGGTTCAGCTGGCTTCGTTGGAAGGAATGTCATAAAAGCCTTGAGAAATGCAAATATCAGCTTCGTGGCAACGGATGTCATAGATTCAGCATTCGGTAAAGATGTTGAGTACGTAAAGCTGGATACAACCGATAGAGATGAAGTTTTTAAAGTTTTCAAAGATTACGACATCGATTACGTATTTCATTTGGCAGCACATCCGCTTTCGGCATCTATTAAAGAGCCCATGAAAAACGCTGTTGTAAACATCATTGGTAGCTTAAACTTGATGGATGCTTCAAGAGAATTCGGTGTAAAGAAGATTGTCTTCTCTTCAGCATCTTCCATAGTTGGAGAAGTTGTGAAAAATCCTGTAAGTGAGGATCATCCATGTAAACCTAAAACCCCATATGGTGTCGCCAAGTTCTGTGTTGAACACTATCTGAGGGTTTACCAGGAGCTCTACGGGTTGGATTACATAATATTTAGATTCTTCAACGTTTATGGGCCTTATCAGTATCCGAGCAGCGGTGCTCTGATACCAGTTGTTATGGAAAGAATAATCAAGGGACAGGAGGTGTTTATATACGGAGATGGTTCCACTGCAAGAGACTTCATCTACGTCGAAGATATAGCCGATTTTTACATCGAAACTATAAAACGAAAGGATATAAAGAATGATATATTCAACATGGGGACTGGAAAGCTAACTACGGTTAAGGAAGTTGTCGAGTTGATAGCAAAAGTAGTTGGAAAAGAACCAAAAATCGTTTATAAGCCTAAGAAACCGGGGGAAATTATGAACTTCTCAGCTGATGTGACCAAACTTAAGAAGTTTTTTGGAAAAGTGCCTGAAACAACACTTGAGGAGGGTTTGAAGAAAACCTATGAGTGGCTTAGGAGGGAAGTTATTTAAATTCAGCATTTTTGAGTATAGCTTATCGGGGTAGTGAGACCACATTGTGGAAGATTTAAATACCTTATCAACGATGTTGCATCA
>CAZUUE010000052.1:0-6093 GCA_964623695.1 uncultured archaeon | reverse complement strand
ATATCGGAAAGAAATTTAAAGGTATATTTTTGAATTTAGGTATATTATTACATTCATCGGTTTTGGATTTAAGCCAATCTTATCCTATAATTAAACATCAGAAGATTATAACTTTTAAAAGTATAAATAATTCAAAGAAGCTACAAGACCTATCCTATTTTTATTCAATATACTTTATATTTTCACACGGTCAGTCATAAATGTCCAAGTCTTCTCATGTAACTCCTCACAAGATACCTTTTCATATTTAAAGGATTTTCAAAATAGATCAAATTCGATCTTCTTGAAAGCTTAGCCATTCTCTCACATAAGGCAAAAAATCTCTTCTCTGGATTTAACATTATTATCGTCAGATTAGCATTCACCTCCCTTAACCTCTCCGCCTCCCTTAAAGCACACATGGTTGGAGTCAAGTAAGGATCGTAACTTGACGTCGGCTCGCCATCAGTAATCAGAAATATCACACCAGTTCCTCTCCTCTTCTTTACTATATCTCTTGCGGTTTTCAAAGCAAGACCTATATCCGTTCTACCTCTGGTTCTGAGATTCAGTATCTCATCGTCCTTTATCTTCATCACTCTGTGATTGAAAGCAATAACGTGAAGTTCGTCCATATCACTCTTCTTTATAATCCTTCTTAAGGCCAAAGCTGATTCCAAAGCTCCTATTATCTTTCTACCTCTCATAGAATCACTCACATCTATTAGCATAACGTAAACGCATTTCTCTATATGTCTACTCTCTCTTGCGACGAGATCTCTCTCATCGAATCTCAGACTTCGATCCCTTAAAGAACATTTAACCAAAGTCTCTTGCAAATCGATGGAATCGAATCCATGCTTAAATTCATCGAATTCAACTATTTCGTTCCTTAAAAGATTCGAAATTCCAATTCTCTCCGTCTCATGTTCGCCGTAATCTTCACCGTTCAGGTTTTGCAAAGATAACTGAAGAACCTTCTTACCTATTACTCTTTCCGCCTGTTTTGTAAATCTGTATCCTCTGTAATAATCTTCTTCGAGGTAACCTTCCTTCTTCAGATCTTCGACTATCTCTTCATAGAAATAGTTTACAAGCTCGCTTGCACTCAAATCTTCTCTTTTAAGCTCTCCATCTTTCATCTTCTTTTTAATCTCTTCCCAAGCCTTTCTCTTCGCTTCGACATAATCCTCGATCTTATCACTCCAAAATCGACTTATGTATCTGTATCCTCTCATCATATCGCTTAGTAGAAAAGAGAAGTTCTCAAAAAAGCTCCTTATTTCTTCGCTCTTCAGATGCTCCCTTATGTAGTTAAACAAATTCACGTTACCCTTTTCTCTGTGGTACGGATTGAACAGTGAATAAAGGAGATCCTTCGCTAAATCCTCACTTATTTCTCTCTCTTCCTCCTTGCACAATTTGCATTCAGGTTTCGTATCCAGCGTAAACATACTTACCAAACCCAACCTTATCTATCAATCCTGTGCATCTCTTTATCGATTCAAGTAATATCTCAAGCGCAGAACTCAACTCCTCCTTTCTCTTTGCAATTAAAAGCAATGTCCTGTATATATGATCGAACTCTTCAAGTCCATCAACGTTCTCAACATCTAACGGTTCTAGACAAATCTCAGATATCTCGCTCATCAAATCCTTGAATTCGTTCCTCGGTATCTTGTTGTAGATCTCGCTACACGTCTTATTTAAAGCCTCCTCTGTTAACTTTACGATCACATCATCCTTAGATATCTCATCGTATTCAACCTCCATTCTACTCCTTAACGCAAGCTTAACTATCTCGTAATTTTTACCGTAATCTATCAACATCGCACATTCATGTCCCTTACGGGTTGCAGACGCCCTTAGATGATCAAAAAGCTTTATCGTTGCTCTACAAGAAGGTTCGAGTTCTATAAAGCTTGAAACCCTACATTCCTTACATCTTGCAAGTCGAACTATCCTTGCAAGTATCTTTAGATGCCAATCTGGTAATATCGCACCTTCCTTCAAGCTCATGTTTCTTAACCCTATCTCTATCTCCTCCTCAAGTGTTTCTGGCGGACCTATGAGTATCTCCTCCATCCTATCCAAAAGGGGTTCCTTTATATCGGAAACTCCCTTGTAGTTTGCTGGATTGGTTGATGCTATTACAATAGTGTCGATCTTCATGGGTATTATGTCTCCCTCTGGTGTCGTTATCTGCTTCTCTTCTAAGAGTTCGTGTAAGAGTGTTTGAAGTGCCGAAGGGATAGCCCCAAGCTCGTCAAAATAAGCTATCCCCCTGTGTGCCTTCAAAACTTTACCAGGTGTAAAAACCTCTGGATGATCCAAATCGTATCCTTCCCTTATCTTCTGAATGCTTATACCTCCTATCAGTTGTCTAGTCGTCATCATTGGATCTCCAGCTATCCTTATCCACTTCCTCGGTATCCAAGTTAGCTCAACAACGTCATTCTCGATTAGCTTCTTTTTGCAAGAGAAACAACTCGGACGAATGGGATCGCAACCTATCTTACAACCCTTTACAGCAAGTATCCTTTCTGGTAAAAGCTTCATGATGGATTTGCTAAAAGTTGTCTTTCCATATCCCTTCCTACCTCTAAATAAAACGTTACTACCACTCATCAGAGCGTTCTTGACCATCTCCTTCTCAATCTCCTTTCCAACGATCTCTGGAAATGGATCCAAACCCTTCCTCTCATAATCCAAGATTGCTTCCCTAACATATTCAACTATGCTCTTCGAATGATAATTTCTCAGTTCTTCGCACCATATATCTACCTCTTCCCCATTCAGTAGAAATTTAGGTGCGTTGCTTGGCTTTATTACAACATCTTCAAATATATACTCCATTGCACTTCTCTTTACACATAATTATTTTACACTTTTGGTTCGACATCATTCTAAAAACTTTTCAAGGGATCTTATGTAATCTTCAGGTAATCCATGTGCTCTTGCACCCCTTATAACTCTCTCCACACAAGATTTATCCGGTTTAACTTCTCCCTTCATCTTCCCAATGTATGTCCAAGCTTTAACTCTCTCATTATCCACAATCACCTCAACTTCAACCCTTTGATACCTCGGAGAAACGTTATCCAGAAGTTCCAGTATCGTATCATCGACCTCGTAAACAACACCCCATACACCTTCTCCTCCTTTCTCTATGTTTGGATTTCCAGTCCCGTAAGATGAGGGGACATTAAAAGATATCCTGTAGTTTGGGAGAAATGCCTTTTTTGCAGTTTTTACTCTCTTTTTAAGTATCTTACCAGCCTTTTCGATATCGATCAGAGTACCGTATGCAAACAACAGCATATCTAAAAGATATCAGAAGGATTTTTAAGAGTTGTCGATATGTTTTCGTTATGATGGTTGATATCTCTCAAAAGAGGGATGTTGTAAGGATTGCTAAGGCGGAGGGCTTTATAAGACTTAAAAGAGAGACGATAAATTCTATAAAAGAAGGAAAAGTTCCAAAGGGAGATGTTCTAAAAGTTGCAAAAGTCTCTGGTATCTTAGCGGTAAAGAAGACACCAGAACTTATCCCAATGTGCCATCCAATACCGATAACATCCGTATCTATCGATTTTGAACTTTGTGAGGAAGGTATCAAGGTGAAATGCACAGTAAAATCGATTGGGAAGACTGGCGTTGAGATGGAAGCTTTGACAGGTGTAACACTTGCACTGTTAACGGTTTGGGATATGGTGAAGTCTTTTGAGAAAGATGAAACCGGGAACTATCCAAATACCATAATAGAAAACGTTAGAGTCGTTGAGAAGACAGTTTCAAAACTCGATCATCTCACCAGTTCTGTTTGTGACCTTGATCCCTCTCAACTTCCTTAAAGCATCTCTAAACTCATCACTCACCAAAACCTCTAAGAATCTTTTAACAGATTCCTTCTTAATTCTGTCTTTCCTAACAACGAAATCGAACTCTTCTGGTTTAATTGGTACGAAATCTAAGTTATATCTTTCTGCTACTGTCCTTATTCCAACGCCAACGTCCGCTTTACCAATCGAAACTGCTACTGCAACTGCTGTGTGTGTCTTTGCCTCAACATCGTAACCTCTTATCCTCCTTTTAACCTCATCGAAATCCAATCCAAATCTTTCAGCTACTTCTCTAAGATTCATATCAATTAAAACCCTGGTTCCACTTCCCGGATTCCTATTTATAAACGTGATGTCATCTCTGAGCAGATCTTCGAAACTCCTAACGTTTTTTGGATTTCCTCTTTTAACTATGAAACCCTGTTCCCTTTCATAACCCTTCACAAGAACAACCTCCCTTAGACCAAGTTTTTTAATGAAAGGGATATTGTACAAATCGCTTTCATCGAGTAAATGAGTCCCAGCCAAATCTGCTTCACCCCTCTTAACAGCCAAAAGACCTCCCATAGATCCAACATTTATAACCTTCGCGTCGAGGTCACCGAGCTCGATGATCAAATCGACACCCAAGCAATGACTTCCTATTATAACGAGATCAGATGGTTTGTAATCTCCAAACAAAAAGACATCAACTACTTCTCCTTCCTCCAGAAATGCTACATTTTCGGGTATTTCTATAAAGCCATCAGCCTTTGTCAATGTCGAGATTGAACCCGAATAAGATGTGAAGGGATAAGCAACGAGTTTATCCGTTTTAACGAGTGCAACTGGCTTAAACTCTCTCCTTCCCACATCTGAATAAGTTTTAACCTGTAAAACCGCTTTAACTCTACATTTTGAGTGACTCAATCCCGACAACTTTCTCAAAAATGGGGCGACTAAGATTTCAAAGATCATCAAGGCTGAGACAGGATAACCTGGTAATCCAAAGAGAACCTTACCGTCAGCCTCAGCTATCACTGTAGGCTTTCCTGGTTTCACAGCAATTCCATGAACCAAAACATCACCGAACTCCTCAAACACCCTGTATATGATATCTCCCAACCCAGAAGACGTTCCACCAGACGTTATTACGATATCACAGACATCCAAAGCCTTCCTTATAACTTCTCTCATCTCATCGTAATCGTCTCTAACAACTCCAAATGAAATCGCTTCGCATCCGCACTCTTTAACCTTAGATAAGATGGAATACATGTTTACGTCGTATATCTTACCGATCTCCAATTTCATTCCAACTTCAACTATCTCATCTCCGGTCGATATCACCGCCACCTTTGGCCTCTTAAAAACCTTTATCCTTTCAATTCCAGAAGATGCAATCAATCCTATCTCCCTCGCAGTTAATACCTTACCCTTTCGAACTATTAGCTCTCCAGCCATAACATCGCTTCCAGCACATGAAACGTTTTCCATCGGTTTAACCGGTTTATAGACGTAAACAAAGCCATCCTTAACAGATGTGTATTCAACCATCACGACAGCATTTGCGCCCTTTGGAACGATTGCTCCAGTTGAAATCTCCACAGCACAACCTATTTCAACTTCAACCTTTGGAATCTCACCGGCTCTGACAGATCCAACGATCTTAAGCTTAACAGGTCTATCTTCTTCAGCCAAAAAGGTATCTTCAGCCTTGACTGCGAATCCATCCATCTCAGCTCTATCGAATGGTGGAACGTCTATCTTAGCGTAAACGTTTTCAGCCAAAACCCTACCATGAGCATTCAATATATCGATCTCTTCAACACCCAAGTTTATCTTTATAGATTTCAAGATCCTTTTAACTTCGTCAATGCTTAAAAGCTCTCTAAAAATCTTTCTCATGCTCAAACTAAACTTAAAGATATAAACTTTTCTACAATGATTGAAAGCTCGTCACTTAATGTTTAAATAAAAATATTAAATTTTTGTGAGTGAATGTATTCATGATCGGATTTTTTTAGTCATAATTAGCATTCGTCAACTGTCACGATTTATTCCTACTTCTTGATATACATGAAAACTTAAAGTGACAATCTAAAGTTCCATGAAACTCGGTTACACTCGACCTGGTCACCCACATTTAATAAATCTTAACATTCAGGATCATCCCAGGTTAACGCTTAGGTGCTTCTTTCGACCCTCTTGACCTCCTCCCCGCACTGAACAGTAGATGACAAAGTTCAAGTTTTTGGCAACTAAGTATTTATAAACTATAAAGGTTTATAAA
>CAZUUE010000051.1:0-6130 GCA_964623695.1 uncultured archaeon | reverse complement strand
GTATAAATGACATAGCGAGAGTATGAAAATGACAAAGAAGATGTTAAAAGAGCATTCATAAAGCTGTTCTATTACCACGTTTAAGTTGAAGTTAGGCGATCGTCCTTGATTAAATTAGATAAGCTGAATTGTAAGACTCGCAAGGCCAACATAGGGAAAATTAACAAATGTTAGTGTTGTTTTTAAAAAGGCGAAGATTCTTAGGTTTTGAAACTTACATTGTTAGCTAAAGTAGTTCTTAACGTTGTATGTTTCTCTGTATATCTCGCTCCCCATTACCTTTTCAATGAACTCCTTTCTCCTCACATACTTATCTTTCTTGTAACTCCAATCTGGATGTAACTTCTTCCACTCCTCCCAACTGTAACTGAACTTTGCCTGAATCTCATCCCTGTAAAACTCTGGAATGACGTTGAAGGCACAGAACGGAATTATCCTACCATCCGGCAAACCGTAATGAATTACACACCTCTCAACCCTCTCGACATCGTAGTTGTATTCATCTTGAAAGTGCATCATGCCCAAAAACAGAGTCTTTCTATGAAAGTCTCCGAGTGCGTTGTAACTTCCGTGAAGAAAGGCGTTCTTCAATACGTTCAAAACCTTTAGACTCTTAGGTGCCTTAGATTCGTCGTAAAACTTCATTATAAACTTCAAAACCAGATCGGAAGAGATCTTCAATCTCTTAAGTCTACCTATCTTCTTACCCCATATCTCCTCAGCCTTCTCGCTCAGATATTCAACCAAACCATCCACATCCACAAACCTCGTTATCGGTATAACCCTGTCACCATCCAAGAAAACGTAAGTTGCGCATCCGCATGCAAAGTGAGATGTCATATAGTATCTCCTACCTAAAAAGGCATCGAAGAACTTAGCTATGTAACCAGCAACTGGGACTGGATACCAGTCCTCCATCGCAATCGCACCGTTCGTCTGTTCTTCAATCAGCTTCAAAGCCCTAGGAATAGTGATCCTGAACATTGCCCTTTCCTCTTTCGGAACCCTTCCAACCATCGAGATTGGCTGGAAGTTAACGCCTCTGACTATGTCTATGTGGTTCAGTCCGAAGTTTATTATGTCTCCAAGCTCAGAATCGTTTATGTTTCTGATGACTGTCGGAACCAAAACCAACCCAGGCCCCTTAAGCTCCCTAATATTCTTGAAAATCAGGGGTATCTCCCAGTGGTTCTTCCAGTTTGTTATTGGAGTTACACCATCAAAGCTGAGGTAGATGGTGTTTACACAAGCATCTCTAATAGCTTTAACGAAAGCACCATCGAAAGCTAACCTTATACCGTCTGTATTGAGCTGAACGTGATCGTAGCCTTCCTCTCTTGCAATCTTTATAATTTCTATTAGGTCATCTCTCAGCGTAGGTTCTCCTCCAGTGTTATGAACCAATATGGCAAATCCTCCAAAGAAGGCTTGAGTGTTCGGAACTGAAACGTCGTATAAATACTTGCCCTTTGGCTTAACCCTCTTAATCCTCCTAACCCTGAAAAAGCCGATGTTCGCATGGGATATGTGATTCAATATCTTCACAAATTCAACTCCTTCAGCCATCCATCTGTCCGTTATACTCATAAGTTTCTCCTTTGAAATCGTCTTGTAACCCCTCAACCTTATTCCCAAAACATCAAGAGGAAATCTTTCGATAGTCCTCGAATGTCTCCTTCCTTTAACGTATCTTTCAAAAGTTTTTCTTAAACTTCCATCTAAATACCACAGAGCTTTCTCAAGCTCGCTTTTACCCCTTATAACCACCGCAAACTTCACACTACCTCTTACCAACTGACCTGTCTTTCCTATTACATGTGATTTAACTATGCTTTCATGCATCGAGCAAACTATCCCCATTTGTAGGTGTAATAATACCAAATCCCTCGCAAGTTCCTCACTTGCTGTATTGTGAACGATCTCGTATCTAGATTTTCTAATTCTGACATTCCCTTCGCACTTGAAGTATGCTTTGAGTAACTCCTTTTTCATATCATCGCTCACGTTGAAAATCGTCCAGTGTATCCTCTTTTTGTTCGATCTCTCTCCGAACATCTTTCCAAATACAACCTTGAAAATCCTACTCGGAAGGTAGACATTTATTGCATTCTCATACACCTTAACCCTAGGCTTAACCCCGAAAACTGACTCAACACACTTGATGCAATCTTTTACAAGCTCTACATCCTTCTTCCCAAAGCTTATCTGCACGCCATCTCTATAACAGCAACCTTCACCCAAGTAATAGCCAAAGAGTCTCATCAACTCCTTCGTAACCTTGAGCTTCGCTGGAATAATAATATTTGAGTTGAAGTATTTTATACCTGAAGGCTTGGGTTTTGAGCTTTTGAGCCATTCCTCAAATCTCACACTATTGTGATTTATCCTTCTTCTTAATTCTCTTTCAAGAATCTTTATCTTTTCCTTATCGAAAACAAGCATCGTCTTATCGTCCGCAAACCAAAGAAGGTTTATCTCCTCTAAAGTTCTTCCCTTCGGGATGTTCAAAGCACCTATTAGAATATCACCAACCTTGAGTTTCTCAGCATTAACAACCCTCAAATCGCCATCGAAAACAAAAACACTATGCGATCTGCTAACCCTAACCTTCCAACCATAGTCAGTTTCAATCTCCAATATTTCATCGTCGTTTTCATGCCTTATAACCTCAGAAATCTCGATAAAGGATGGATTTAGATTATTATCAACACTCAGCACACGGTAACCTCTGACCTTCTTTCTCTCGTGGGGTATAGGATAATCTTTCTTCTCGGGATTTACCATTAGGCTATCAGCAAATTCTCCAATCTTTACTGGCTTAACGAATCCATTTTCGTCCGTAACGACAATTTTTTCGTCGTAATCTAAGCTCAGCTGAACAGCATTGCAAGGGGGAATCTCTTCCTTAGCCATCTTTAACATTAACCTGATCTGATCTAAAGTTGGCTCGTAGATCGGTTGTCCTTCTTTGGCATAAAAGAAGCAGTTACTCACCAAAATTCCATCCGAAACTATAAAGCTGTGATGTTTGTTTTCAACTTGCAAGTCATAGACATAGCCTTCATAGTCTTCGTACTCTACCTTCGCTATTTCATCCATGATATAATCCCCAATCTTTTCAATCCTCGTATTTCTATTTTTGTTCATTTTCAGTCTGTCTAAATGTTTCTCTCTTAAATCTACGAGACTTACCAACTTTACCAAATCCTCTCCACCTATGTAAAGTTTGTATAAATCGTAATTGGCTCTCTTGACTTTCTCCATCTCAACCTTATAGACTCTGGCGAAAACACCTATTGACGCTAAGAGGTAAAGTAAATCTCTTATCAAATCTCTCGAAACACTTGCGTATCCTATGTTCAAATTCCTCTTACCTTTAACGATGTATCCGTCACCGTTTAGTAATCCGCTGAGTAAAGACAATCTCAATTCAAGTGGCAGATCCAAAAACATTCTTGGTAACCTTTTGTTTTTGGCACCTTCGGGGATATCTAAAACGTATTTAAATAGTAGTCTGATTAATCTACTTCCTACAACTAACTGCTTAGCCTTACCGCTTGCTTTAAGCACACTGTATGGTAGATTTAGCTTGCGCATGATTTCGAACAACTCTCTTTCCGCATCGTTTTTGCCAACAGTAATCCTAACGTCTTTGTTGGTGTAGTGTCCATCCGAAATAAAGTATCCAACGAGCTTCAAAAACTCTGGTGTAATCGCAAAATTCGATGGTATTGTATATCTTGTGGAGTCTCGTCCAATCTCGTAGTTGCCATCAAGATCGATTTCGTAGAGTGGAATTGATCTCCTCCGCCTCCAGCTGTAAACGATGCTTCCGTACCTCTTCGACAACCTTGTATCTATATCTATACCTCTGACAAACGTCATCTTTTTCTCCTTTGCCGGTAGAACTCTGAATTCCTTTAGCAGATTTAAACTTCTCACATTTCCGTTAACGTTGAATTTCACTAATGACAAAACTCTATCACCAACTTTGAGTCTATCAGCCTCTGTTTTTAGAAGTCTACCATTTTGATAAACGAATATCCGATGTTCAGGAGTTACTCTGAGAACTCTACCAGTTTTAGTGGTTATTCTAACGATCTTACCCTTGTAAAACCTCTTGAATACTTTTTCAATCCTACACCACTCCGCTTTGAAATCTCTGAAAGAAAGAACCTCCAAACCTTCAACGAGAGCGAACTTTCCTTTAATTCCGTTAACCTCAACTTCGTGATCAAATTTACAATCTTTTGCCAACTCTCTGAATTTCAAGAGCCTAACTTTACCATTCTTCCTAACGAGAATTTCTTCATCTTCTGGTAAGCAATACCAACAGCTTAAGTTACAGCGATTTGTGACGACGATATTAAGAAGGCATGTGTGAGAGTAGTGTCTCTTACACAGTCCACAATCGAATGGGCAGTTGACTCCACTTCTCTCGACATGATAGTTTTCCAAAACCTTCTCTTTAAAGAACCACTTTCTAAACCTTTCAAAAGTCTCGTAATCTTCGTAGTAAAGTTCCGTAATTAAACCTTCGGGGCACTTCTTTGTGATCCAAACCTTTCGATCCTTCTCCCATATTACAGCCGGAACAACCTTTCTACTCTCTGGACACAGGGATTTTGTTCTATGTGGAAGTGGCTTCCCGTAACCTACGCTCGCATTCTTTAAAAGCTCCTCAAAACGTTCTTCGTCTATCTCCGGATAGATCACAAGATCTTTTACGTTCTTTATCAGATGTTTAAACTCCTTGGCACCTGTTGGAATCCCTGTGTATACGAAGTCCATGTGGTATCGGAAGCACGAAAAACATAAAGTCTTTTCTATCTAACACTCCTAAGATCTCTCGTTATAACGTATAATGCGAAGTCAATCTCATCCTTAACATCAAACTCAACTTCCTCTCCCTCTAAGGCTTTTAGAATTATCTTCCCCCTATCCCCACACTTCACAGAATCGATTTTCCCTCTTATTCCAAAGTAAACCTTACCAATCACACTCTTAATTAAGAAAAGATCTCCAGCTGTATCTTCCATCCCAATCTTCTTTGCAATCTCCTCGGCCTTGTCGAGAGCATGGATGTAATTTACTGCATTCATTCCAAAGTTTCTAAATACTAAAAATCCAAAGATACCAGATTTCATGTAGTTCTCAAGTGCACGACTGAGATCTCCGTCTCTCTCAAGTATCTTAGCCTTCAAAAAGTGATACTTCGCTTTGAGATCCATTGGAAATTCCGATACCTTTTCTATCGTCTTCAAAATCCCTCTAGCCTTTTCAAAGTTCTCGGTGACGACGTAGAGAGAACATAGGTTGTTCAATACCGTCACAAAACCTTTAACATCGTTTATCTCGTTGTAAATCCTTAATGCTTCCTTGTAAAATCTTTCAGCCTTCTCAAAATCCCTTCTCCTTGAATAAACGAATCCCAGGTTGTTTAAGATCGATGCAACCCTTCCAATCCTTTCAGCTTCAATCTTAGCCCTCGAATGTTCCATCCTCAAAACATCCATGAGACACTTCTCAGCCATCTCAAAATCCTTGAGATCTATGTAAAGAGATGTGAGTATCAGCAGGGCATTTTCTGTTATCTCTTCATCTGTAGATAGTGTTACGCATTCCTTCAAAAGCTCTTCAGCTTTTCTGTAATCACCCTTAACGTAGTAAAGATTTGCCAGATTTAACATGACTCCCAGTATCCTCTCATCGTTCGTCCTTTCGTACATCTTGAGAACACGTTTGTAGTAACTTTCAGCCTCTTCGTACCTCCTTAAAACCATGTACAAGTTCCCCAAGGTTCCCAAGAGCCTATCTTCTTCTTTTATCTTACCAATAAGCTTTTCTCCAATGAATATCAATTTTTCAACACATCTGTGTTTTCCGTATATTTCGTTTGCTGTCTTCATGAAGAGTTCAAAAGATCTTTCGTAATCACCGATCATGAGAAGGTGGTAAGATCTCTCGGTTTCAACATCTATAGATCTCCCAAGATTTTCATAGTACTCAAGTGCCTTTCTGTGATATTCGACCTTATCCTTCGAAATTAGATCCCTTAAAGTCTCGTCTATTATCAGATAGTTCCCTCTCCTCTCAATCAATCCAAAGTCAAAAAATTCATCTATTGAAT
>CAZUUE010000050.1:0-6148 GCA_964623695.1 uncultured archaeon | reverse complement strand
ATATTAACTAAGCTTTTTTGATATCTAATGACAAATGTCGTAATGTCTAAAAACATAAAACATGTTTATCAAGACAACAATGTTTAGATCGAAAAAAGTAATTTTCTTGTTACAAATATGACAGCCCAAAAATATCTAATCAGTGCCCAGTCCGAGTTCACTCTTCAAATTTTTAGCTATCTCTTTCGCCTCTTCAACAGCATCCGTCCTGCTCAGATCTTCGTCAACTCTGAACTCCTTTCCATCTTTTATTATCTGAACGATCAACCTCACCTTGCCCTTGCATTCTGCATAGATCCCAGCTGGAATTGCACAGCCTATACCCAATTCCTTCATGACTGCCCTCTCAACCTCAGCTTCGAGCCAAGTATCCTTATGGTTCATAAATAAGACCAAATCTTCTTCACCTCTTCTTGTCTGCACCGCTATTATACCCTGATTTGCAGAAGGAACGAATCTCTCAATCGGCAATCTCTGATATTCTACGCTCAATCCAAGTCTGATCAATCCAGCTTCAGCCAATATAATCGCATCGTACAAGCCTTCTCTCAGCTTTCTCAATCGTGTATCGACATTGCCTCTTATGTTTTCAAACTTCAGATCGGCTCTGTACAAGCTCAACT
Organism: uncultured archaeon; assembly: GCA_964623695.1. Lineage (GTDB taxonomy): Archaea > Halobacteriota > Archaeoglobi > Archaeoglobales > Archaeoglobaceae > Archaeoglobus_B. Next base: position 5,525 of record CAZUUE010000050.1, on the reverse strand, counting down.
GGGCTCTCCTCCTCAAGCTTGAAGTGCCTATTACAGCATTGGGCTTTATCTCATCAAGTGTAGAACCATCTCTCGCTATGAATGCGTCACATGGCGAATCTCTCTCAAGAACTGCTGAGACTGTAACACCTTCAAGCATCTTACTTGGAATGTCTTTGTAGCTGTGTACTGCTATGTCTATTTCACCCCTTATCAAGGCATGCTCAAGAGTTCTGACAAATGCACCGGAGCCTTTGAACTCGTAAAGAGGTCTATCCTTCATTATGTCTCCAGTGCTCTTGATTATCTTGATCTTCACATCGTAACGTTCCTTGAGCTTTTCCACTACCTTTGCAGTTTGGGCTAAGGCAAGCTTACTTCCCCTCGTCCCAACTACAACTCTCTCAGACATAATCCAAAATCTTCAATCGTCTTTTCAACATCCTCCTTCGTGTGTGCGTAACTCATAAAGCAAGTTTCGAACTGTGAAGGTGGCAAGAATACTCCTTTTTCAAGCATCTTCCAGAAGAACTCCATGTACTTGGCCTTGTCGAGTTTCAAAGCATCGGCGTAATCTTTTGGTTTCTCACCGAAGTATATGCAGAACATCGAAGCTATCGCATCTGCATCTAAATTTGCATTGGAATCCTCTATTTGATCCCTTAAACCCTTTACCAATTCCGCAGTTTTCCTGTTCACATCTCTTAGCACGTCATTCTCCATGATGAACTTGACCGTTGTATAGCCGGCTGTTAAGCTTAAGGGGTTTCCGCTGAAGGTGCCAGCCTGATAAACGTCGCCAGCTGGAGCAATTCTCTCCATGATCTCTTTTCTACCACCGAATATTCCAATTGGTAATCCACCACCAGCAATCTTACCCAACGTCGTCAGATCTGCCTCAACGCCGTAATACTCCTGAGCACCCCCCAAAGCCAACCTGAAACCTGTAATGACTTCGTCAAATACTAAAAGCACGTCATTTTCAGCTGTTACTTTGCGAACCTCCCTTAAATAGCCTTCCTCTGGGATTATCAACGAAGCGTTGCCCATAACGGGCTCCATGATTACACAGGCTAATTCATCTCTGTTCTTCTCTACAACTTCTGTAAGGCTTTCAACGTCGTTGAAAGGTACTTGCAAAGTGTTCTTTACGAAATCTTCTGGTACTCCTGCTGAATTTGGTATGCCGTGAGTTGTGGCTCCGCTCCCAGCCTTAACGAGCACGGCATCGTGCGAACCGTGAAAACCTCCTTCGATCTTCAAAATCTTATTTTTGCCAGTGAATCCTCTTGCAAGTCTTATAGCACTCATGGTAGCTTCACTACCAGTATTCACAAACCTAACCATGTCTATACTCTTGTAGAGCTTAGTTATCAGCCTAGCGTATTCAATTTCGAGCTCTATTGGAGTACCGTAAAGCCAGCCCTCTTCCAATCGCTTCTTTAAGGCCTCTTTAACAACGGGATTTGCATGCCCCAATATCAACGGGCCGTAGGCCAAGCAGTAGTCGATGTAACAGTTGCCATCGACATCGTAGAGCTTGGAACCTTCAGCTTTAGTTGTGTAAAACGGGTAGGGCTTTATCGCTCTCACAGGTGAACTGACACCACCGGGCATTAAACTTAGAGCTTCGTTATACAGCCTTGCAGAAAGCTTCATGAATGACAGTATTTGAAGATCGATTAAAAAGTTACGCTCGATAGCTTTATAAGTTGAGATTTGAGAAGTGAACCATGGTTGAATTCAAGGTGGTCATATCAGATCCAAAAACTGGCAAGGCTTATCAGAAAACTGTAAGTGGAGCCAATGCGAACAAGCTCATTGGAAAAAAGATCGGAGATTTGATAAATGGAACCATCGTCGATTTGCCACCAGATTACGAGTTACAGATAACGGGTGGGAGCGATAAGGATGGATTTCCAATGAGACCAGATTTACCAGGGAGTGGAAGAAGGAGACTACTTCTATCGGGGGGTGTTGGATACAATCCAAAGGAGAAAGGTGTAAGAAGGAGAAAGACAGTGAGAGGTAAAGTTATTTCGGCTGACATCGTTCAGATAAACGTGAAGGTTGTGAAACACGGAAAGGTTCCACTTGAAGAGTTCTTCAAGAAGGAAGAGTAGCATGGCTCTTCTCGACGATAAGAGGAGGGCAAAAAGATTTTACAGGTACTTTTCTAAGGTTTACGATTTGGTTAATCCGATATTTTACTCCAAGGATATGCGTAAGAAGGTAGTTGACATGGCCGAGATAGATGAAGGTGACATTGTTCTTGAAGTCGGATGTGGAACTGGATTTACGACTTATGAGATCGTTAAGAGAGTTGAGGATGTCGTAGCAATAGATATAACACCTGAACAGATTTCAAAAGCTATTAAGAGGTTTCCAAACGTTGAGTTCTTGATGGGAGATGCCGAAAATTTACCATTTAAGGACGACGTGTTTGATGCATCGATCTCGGCTGGAAGCATTGAATACTGGCCCCATCCATCCTTGGGGATTCAGGAGATGGCTAGGGTCACAAAACCAGGTGGAAGGGTAGTTATTTTAGCTCCAAGAAAGCCTGAGAATCCAATAGTTAGAAAGTTTGCAGAATCCATAATGCTCTTTCCATCTACACAGCAGTGCGTAGCTTGGTTTTTGAAAGCCGGACTTGAAGATATCAGATACGTTGAAACTGGGCCATACAGGTTTTGGAGCAAGCTCGTAGTTATAATATCTGGAAGGGTTCCATAGGTTTTAAATTGTTAGGATGTTAATTTCAACATGGATGTCGCAACCTTGATAGGGATAGGTTTGGCTGTAATAATCCTTCTGTTTCTGCTGTCAGGGATAAGGATTGTAAGGGAGTACGAGAGAGGTGTCATATTTCGTCTCGGTAGGTTGGTCGGTGCAAGGGGGCCGGGGTTGTTTTACATAATTCCCATAGTTGAGAGCATGGTTGTGGTCGATTTGAGAACTGTAACGTACGATGTCCCAACTCAAGAGGTTGTCACGAGAGATAATGTCACTGTTAGGGTTAACGCAGTCGTTTATTACAGGGTCGTGGATCCAGAGAAGGCAGTCACTGAGGTTTTGGATTACAGATTTGCAACCGCCCAGATAGCTCAGACAACATTAAGGAGCGTCATAGGTCAGGCTGAGCTTGATGAACTCTTATCTGAGAGGGAGAAGTTGAACGTGAGATTGCAACACATCATAGACGAAGCTACAAATCCATGGGGTATAAAGGTGAGTGCTGTAGAAATAAAGGATGTTGAGCTTCCCGAAGAGATGAGAAGGATTATGGCAATGCAGGCTGAGGCTGAGAGGGAGAGGAGGGCTAAGATAATAAGGGCCGATGGAGAGTTGCAAGCTTCAAAGAAGCTGCTTGAAGCATCTAGGGTTTTGGAGCAGAGTGGATATGCCATGATGCTCAGATACCTTCAAACGTTAAATGAGGTAGCGTCTGAACAGAACACAACCATAATCCTGCCTATACCCATCGAACTGCTTGAGTATCTTAAGAAAAGATGATCTATCGGTTAGTACTCGTCGCGGTTTCACTCTTGCTGATCTCGCACGCGAATGCCGTAGTTGTTGAGATAGACGTAAAGGGTGAGATAAATCATGGGACGGTCGAACTTGTAAATCGAGGATTCGATTTGGCTGAAAAGAGGAATGCAAGTGCAATCTTGATCGTCTTGGATACACCAGGTGGTCTTCTAAGTTCAACGAAGGAGATAGTTTCTAAAATCATGAACAGCAAGATCCCAGTTTTAACTTACGTTCCGAAGGGTGCATTTTCGGCTTCAGCTGGAACGATAATTCTACTCTCTGGACACGTTTCAGCAATGGCTAACGGAACTTCTTTGGGTTCTGCGACACCAGTGGGTTTCACGAGTGAAGAGGAGAGGAACAAGACCATAAACTACATTGCAAGCTATGTCGAGAGCATAGCTGAAGAGAGGGGAAGGCCTAAGGATGTTGTCAGGAAATTTGTGACGGAAGGCATTAGTATAACTTCGAGGGAAGCTTACAGGATGGGCGTGATAGATATTTTGGCCGACAGTAAGGATGATCTGCTTGAAAGGTTGGAAGGATACGTTGTAAGGATGGACGGTAAGAACTTGACCTTAAAGTTGAAGTATGAGGAAGTTTACGTTGTCGAGAAGGGTATCAAGGCTGAAATTCTTAGCGTACTGACGAATCCAATCGTTTCATTCTTATTACTGCTCGTTGGAATATACGCTCTAATAATAGGATTTTCAACACCTGGAATAGGTTTGGAAGTTGTTGGATTGATATGCGTTGTTTTAGCCTTGCTCGGATTGAACGTTCTGAGTGTAGATTACTTAGGATTGATACTGATCCTTTTGGGTGTTGCACTTTTGATAGCTGAGATCTTTACTCCGACTCATGGAGTTTTAGCGGTTGCATCTATATTTTGTATATTCCTTGGTTCTCTAATGCTCATAAGGGAACCGCTCATGCCAAAAGGGTTCTACGAGAACTTTCTTTACGTCGTCGTTGGTATGAGTTTGGGTTTTGCATCATTCATGACATTTGCAATAATCAGGGTTGCACAGGCTAGGAGGATGAAGGTCAAAGTCGGTAAATTGGAAGGTGAGATTGGAGAGGTGATAGAGTTTAAGGATGGGGAGGGAGTTGTGAAGGTGAGGGGGGAGATTTGGAAGTGTGTAAGCGACGAGGAGCTAAAGGTTGGAGACAAGGTAACGGTGGTAGGTAGGGAGGGTTTGACATTAAGGGTGAAGAGGTTGTAGAGGAGCTTAAATCTGAAACTTTAAAGTGGCTTGAGAGGATTAAAGGTAGAATTGGCAAGATTAAGGCTAATGGCAAAAAGGGAGAGGAGTTTTTGAGGAACATCAAAGCCTACATCTCGGATTCTGAATACTTTTTAGAAAAGGGTGATCTTGTTAGGGCTTTTGAATGCGTTGTTTGGGCCTGGGCTTGGCTTGAGATTGGATTAAACATTGGGATTTTGGTTGAAATTGAATGAATTACTTCTTTTTAACTTTCTTAACTGGTTCGATCTTTAGCTCATCTTCGTTGATTAGAATAACCTTAGTACCACCTCTTACGACAGTCCAACCTTCCTCATCTTTTACAGCCTCTTCTGCCAGTTTTTCAAGCTCATCGATTTCCTCTTCAAAACTCTTCTTTTTCTTAACCATTGTAACTACCTTACCAACTTTCTATATAATCTTTTTTCAGTGGGAGTTGAATCCCTCGCCGTCTTCAACCTAAACTCTAGTTTTCTCAATTGCTCCAAGAAAATAGTCAGAAAACGACCACTATCTGGGCATTGCGTTATGATCATCCAATCTTTACCTCTGATCTTTTTAATTAAGTAATCCGTATCAAGACATCGAACGATCTCTGAAATCTTAACGTTATGCTTGGCTATATGGTTTTCAATTGTCCTGTTGTATCTTATAATCATCTTTTAGGGTGTTCTTTCATTTTGAATTTAGATAATTATCGAAACGGAGTGAATTCAGCAATAGCGTATTCAACGTGAATGTTTTTTAAAAGGACAGCAGAAA
>CAZUUE010000049.1:0-6159 GCA_964623695.1 uncultured archaeon | reverse complement strand
TTGCAGATGTATCCGTATACTCATCTGAATTATAATTAATATTTATTTTTCAATTGTGCTAATAAAAAAGCTTTTATCTGTCAAAGTTCAAAGATCATAATGAGGTTTGCAATCGTTGCTTTTGGACTTGAAGATGTAGTTGAAAAGGTGTCATCAGACTACCCTCAAGCGGATGTCTTCAACGACTTGGATTTCGATGTCGAAGATTACGACTTCCTCGTCTTGGCATCCGAGTTGGGAGGTGAAAACGGTGAGAGATTGATATCATCACTTGAAAATCTGAATTGTGAGTTTCTGATATTCTGCGTAACTCCAACGAACTTTGAAGGTCTGCAGAGGAGTAGAGTTCAGGCAAACGAGATAATGAAAAAAGTTGAGAAGTTTGAAGGTGCAATCTTGAGTGGATTTCTTAGCTTTGAAGAAAAGGTTGAAGCTATAAAGATCGTGATAGATGAGAAGTTACTTGAAGTACTTTGACAGATCTATCTCATCGATTCTACCCTCATCAACTATCCTTCCAGATGTAAGTACGTAGCATCTCTCCGCAACATCCAAAGCAAGACTCAGATTTTGTTCCACAATTAGAATCGATACACTCCTTGATATCTCACAGATCACGTCACTCAAACTCTCAACGATTATCGGTGCCAATCCCATCGAAGGTTCATCAAGCAGGAGTATCTTTGGTTTTAGTAGAAGAGATCTCGCAATAGCAAGCATCTGCTGCTCTCCACCACTTAAATTCTTAGCCTTTTCCCTCCTTCTCTCTCTCAAACGTGGGAAGAGCGAGTAAGCGTAGTCTAAATCATCTCCAGCTATCAGTAAGTTGTCTTCAACGCTCATGTTTGGAAATAGCCTTCTACCCTCTGGGCATAGGGCTATACCAAGCTTTACTCTCTCGTAAGGCTTTAACCCGTTCAAATTTAAACCATCAAATATCACGTCTCCCTTGTAATCGACAAGACCACATATAGATTTCAAGAGCGTAGTCTTCCCCGCTCCGTTTGGTCCCAAGACACAAACACTTTCACCCCTATCTACCTCAACCGTGACACCATGAAGAACTTCAAGCTTCCCATAGTAAGCTCTCAAGTTATTTACCGAGAGTAGCATATCTCCTTCCTAGATAGGCCGTTCTAACCTCTTCACTCTCAACGACTTCTTTTGGACTTCCGTCAAAGATAACCTTTCCAGAGTTCAGAACTATCACCCTCTCAACTACATCGAAGAGATCTCCCAATCTGTGTTCAACTATGACCATGGAGATCTTTCCATCCATGCCACGAATTACTTCGGCAAGCGAAATCGCATCTCTTGAATCCAATCCTGAAAAAGGCTCATCTAACAGCAGAACTTTTGGATTTAAGCTTAGGGCCATAGCTATGCTCAGTTTTCTCATCTCACCGTATGAGAGATTTTTTGCTAGTTCGTTCCTCTTATCCCAAAGCTTGAAATCCCTAAGTATTTCCTGATCACCTACGATTTCGATGTTCTGCTTTACCGTCATGTTCTCAAAAAGCTTCACAATTTGAAATGTCCTTACTATACCCATCTTTGCGATCTTGCTGGGTTTTCTTCCAACTATGTTTCTACCGTTGAATTCAACCCTTCCACCGTCTGGCTTAAGAAATCCCGAAATTATGTTAAAAAGGGTTGTCTTTCCAGCTCCGTTCGGACCTATGATACCAACCCTTTCACCTTTCTTAACATCAAAGGATACTCCTGAAAGGACCTTAAAGTTACCAAAGCTCTTTGATACTTCCATTATCCTTAACATGACCTTGAATACTTAACAAAGTTTAAATACTTTGCTATGTCAACTCAAGCCATGCTAAGATGGTTGCTGGTTGCGGTGTTGATGGTTGGATGCGTGAATGCTGAAGAGATAATCGTTGGTGTCATTGGGCCAATGGATCTCCCAGAAGGAAAGGCCGAGCTCAAGGCAGCCCAGCTTGCGGCTGAAGAGATAAACAAGGAGGGAGGAATATTGGGTCACAAGGTTAAGGTGATATACGGAAACACGAAGTTGGATCCAAACGTGGCGACATCCGAACTGAGAAGGCTTGTGGACGAAGGTGCGAAGGTTTTGGTAGGTGGATTTTCAAGTGGTGTGATGTTAGCTATGATGGAAACTATGGCTGAAGAGAAGGTTGTATTTCTGGCTGATTGCTCTTCTCCAAGGGCATCCGCAAAGGTTGCTGAGAACTACGAAAAGTATAAGTATTGGTTCAGGATCAGCCAGAACAACGGAACAACTTTTGCGTACGATCTTGCGGATATGGTGAAGTTCTTGAACGAAAAGGGTTACAGTGTGAAGAGGGTTTACATCATAAGAGATGAACACATATGGACGGATGACGTGATGAAAACTCTGAAGCCCCTCCTCGATGAGATGGGTGTCGAGATAGTCAAGGATGTAAAGATTCCTAGAGGATACAGCGAGTTTGAGCAGTTGATAATAGAAGCTGAAGACATGAAGGCTGAAGTTATAATGCCCATACTTGCAATAACAGGAACTGACGACATCCTTGTAAAGCAGTGGGCCACACTGAAGCCAAAGGTTCTCTTAGCCGGACACAGCCTAGCTGCAATAGACTCGGGCTTTTACAACAGGACTGAGGGATCTGCAAACTACATGATATTCATTGCGGATGGCGGTGCACTGATCACAGCCCCCCCAACGGAAAGGTGCAGGAAGTTCATAGAGGCTTACAAATCGAGATACGGTCACTATCCAGAGTCTCATCAGGCTTACGGGGCGTACGATGCCTTGTACATATACAAGCTCGCTGTCGAAAAGGCTAACGAGGCCGGTGAGCCGGATCCCTTCGATCCAGACACCGTTGTTAAATACCTCGAAACCTTCAACGAATCGAATCCGGTTGAACTTACGAGAGTCATAGCCTTTACATCTAATCATGACCTGGCTTGGGGTGACGATTTCGTTAGAAACTGGATATCACAGTGGCAAGATGGAAAGCAGTTCATAATACATCCGAAGAAGGTTGCGAACGGTGAACTAAAACTTCCAGATTGGTTTAAGAAGGAGGAGGTAAAGACTCCAGGATTTGAAGTCGCAATAGCCTTGATCTCTCTGATCTATCTGGCTCTGAGAAGAAGATGATCTCAGTGATAATCTTTGGAGCTGTGATAGGAGGAATCTGGGCATTAGTTGCATCAGGATTTTCCTTAATTTTTGGTGTCATGAGAATTTTAAATTTCGGGCACGGAGCGATCTTTGTCGCTTCTGCATACGTTGCGATAGTCGTTTCGACGGTTTGTTATCCTCTCAGTTTACCATCTGCACTGCTAATCGGTGTTCTCTTCGGTTTGCTGTTTTACATACTCACAAAACCAATAAGAGAGAACGAGATAACTGTTGTGATAGTGACATTGGCAGCAGCACTCCTAATCCAATACGTTTTACTTTCGATATTTGGAGATAGAGGTCAAACGATGCGACCTATCTTGAGTGGCGTGATAGAGTTCCTTGGTACAAGGTTCATGGTCATGAGGTTGTTTGCACTCATAGTTGCTTTGATCGTCCTTGCGGCACTTGAAATCACGATGAGAACGAAGTTTGGTAAGAAGATCGAAGCTGTTTCAGAAGATTTTGAGTCTGCAATGCTCATGGGAATAAACGTTGAAAGGATTTACCTCTTTGTTATGGTTCTTTCATCGATCCTCGCTTCTCTGGCCGGATACTTCTACGTTCAGATATTCTCTGTAAATCCCGAATTGGTCTTAAGAGCATTGATATACGCCTTTGCAATCGTAATACTGGGCGGACTTGGAAGCGTCAGAGGTAGCATAGTTGCATCCTTTATAATCGGATACATAGTGTCAGCAACGATAATCCTTTTGGGCTCAAGATGGAGCGAGTTTGTAATGCTGATAACGATAATATTAACGTTGATAATTAGACCTTCGGGCATATTTGGGGTGAAGGAATGAAGATACCTCTGATATACTTGGTGGTTGGAATTTTTCTTTACTTCGTACTTCCAGAATCTCACCTATACACGCTTGGATTTGCAATGTTATTTGCATGTCTCTCTGCAAGTTGGGATTTGGTTGTAGGATACACCGGACAGGTAAACCTCGGTCACACGACTTTCGTTGGCTTGGGTGCTTATGTAACATCGGTCTTAATTGCCGGAAGGTTGGGATTTATCCTTGACGGCGTTACATCCACATTAATTGCAGTTCTCTTATCTGCATTGGTTGGTATAGCTTTTGGTGCGGTTGCCTTAAGACTCAAGGGTTACTACTTTGCACTGGTAACTGCTATACTTCCACTCGTGTTCATGCAAACCGTGTTTGTATGGAGTGAAGTTTTTGGTGGTGAGGAGGGATTTTCAATCGGATTAGAAAACGGGATCCCACCAGATCTCAGATACCCATTTGCGCTGACGGTTTCATTTGCAACCTTGGTATTACTACGTAAGGTCGTGAACAGTAAGATTGGGATGAGGTTCATGGCGATAAGGGACAACGAAGAACTTGCGGAGTCTCTTGGAATAGACACGACGCTTTACAAGATGTTATCTTTCACGATCAGTTCTGCAATTGCCGGATTTTTGGGTGCGTTCATAGTTCTTTACAGATTGACTGTCGCACCCGATCTTTACGGAATAGATCTAATGCTTCTGATAATACTGGCAACGGTTATAGGTGGTCTAGGAACGATATACGGTCCATTCTTCTTCGGAATCATCGTTTACATACTGAAACTGATCGCAATACGTGAGATGCTTGAAATCCTCTCCCTCAACATGAGCGATGAGATCGTACTTTATGCCATATTGATAGTTACAGCCATAACCATGCCAGAAGGTGTCGCAGTCAAATTGAGGAACTACCTTGCATCGAAGTAGCTGAGTTCTATCACTTCAGCTTCTGTTGTATCTAATATACCGGCATTGTAAACTCTCAAAACCCTACCCAAACGTTTCACTTCAAGCTTCAATCTAACGACTGTCATCTCGCTCTCTTGAATCAGCATTGGTGTTGAAAACATTAAGGAGTGAGAGTATATCTCCTTTCCAGTAACCTCAGCTATTAATCCGAACGTTCCTCTGTCAACGTCAAATATCCTTGCACTCGTTAAGAATACAAAATCGCCAACCTCAACCCTTAGCGCTGTCGCTATGTTGTGTGCACTTCTGAGCTCAACTGTCTTTATGTGTCTCCTCGCCAAATCCTCTAAAACATCTCTGGATATACCTGTTAAAACAAAGCACCTCATAACATCACCCATACATCGGTAACTCCTCCTTCCCAACCTCGTGCATCTTGGTCTGCTCCGCGAGCTTTTGCATCTGAGCTTCTATAAGTTCAGCCTCTTTTATAAGTTTCTCGACACCTATTTCCCATCCAAAGATCTTATTTAATACGTTTATGACCTCGGCTGCGGCTCTCGGATCTGGGTTAAATCCCAAGGTCTCTCCAAGAAGAGCCAATCCGGGAAACTTCCTTGCAACGCATTCGTTGAGAATACTACCGGCAATTCCAGAGATCGTTCCACTTCTGAATATCTCAACGTATCCCTTTATTTCTTCAAGCAGTTCCTTAGATGTCGCAACACCGAAAACTCTTCTCTTATCCTCAAACGTCGTTACACCCGCCAATGAGTATATCCTCTTGGCCTCTATCTCCAAAGCCCAATCTATTATCTTTTCACTCATCTCGTATGCTATGTGTGGTAATATAGGGACATCTGAGTGAATTAAAACGAATCCCAAATCCATACACTGATATATCCTAATTGGTGGAAGAATAACTCCATCCATGAGTGTCGCTATCGGTGGGAGATCCTTGGATTCTATAACTCCAATCCAATCCAGATTCAACTCGGTTATGAAGTGGGTTGATGCGATCGTCCCAACCAGACCGATTCCAGGGAAACTCGTGAATACGATCGGATTCTTCACATCCACTCTATCTACAAGAACCTTCATAAACTTAGATCGTTCATATGTATTTTTAGTTTTTCTCTCCGTCATGATGAGAAAAGCTGGGAGAAATGTTAAGGTGATCAACGGACGAACTTTTAATAAACTGACCGTGTGAAAATATAAAGTATATTGAATAAAAATAGGATAGTCTCGTGGCTTCTTTGAATTATTGATACCTTCTATAAAAGTTATAATCTTCTGA